>JAVEDA010000367.1 GCA_030841195.1 Actinomycetota bacterium
TGCGACACGCCGGGGTGGATTCACGTGGTCGTTGCAACGGGTGGGTTGGCCAGGAGTTCGGCCATGGCTTCGGCTGGAGTCTTCCACTCGAGGGTTTTGCGTGGGCGGCCGTTGAGCGCGTCGGCGATCTCGGTGAGCTCGGTGGCGTCGTGGACGCCGAGGTCGGTGCCCTTGGGCAGGTACTGGCGCAGTAGCCCGTTGGTGTTCTCGTTGCTGGCGCGCTGCCAGGGGCTGGCGGGGTCGCAGAAGTAGATGTCCAGCCCGGTCGCGACGGTGATCTCGCCGTGGCGGGCCAGCTCGGTGCCTTGGTCCCAGGTCAGGCTGCGGCGCAGCGCCGCGGGCAGGGTGGTGATCGTGGTGGTCATCGCGTCGCGGACGGCTTCGGCGCCGTGGCGCTCGGGCAGGTGCAGCAGCATCACGAACCGGGTGGAGCGCTCGACCAGGGTGCCGACCGCCGAGGCGTTGTTCTTGCCGAGGATCAGGTCGCCTTCCCAGTGCCCGGGCACCGCCCGGTCGGCGACCTCGGCCGGCCGGGCGGAGATCATCAGCTCGGGCGGGATCTGGCGCCCGCGGCGGGCATCCGATCGGGCCCTGGGCTTGCGGATCGCGCGGCCGGTGCGCAGACAGGCGGTCAGCTCGCGGCGCAGCGCGCCGCGGCCCTGCACGTAGAGGGACTGGTAGATCGTCTCGTGGCTGACCCGCATGGACTCATCGTCGGGGAAGTCCACTCGCAGCCGGCGGGCGATCTGTTCGGGGCTCCAGCGCTGCCGGCAGGTCAGCTTGTCCTGCACGTAGTCCCGCAGCGCCTGGTTGGCGGCCAGCTTCGCTTGCTTCGGGCGCCGGGCCCGCGCCTCGGTCTGGGCCTGCGCCGAGGACGCCCGATAGCCGTGCGGGCGGGCCCGCTGACAGTTGCGCGCCAGCTCCCGCCCGATCGTCGCGCGGTGCCGACCCAGCCGACGTCCGATCTCGGCCGCCGTGACCTTCTGGGCATGCAAGATCGCGATCTCCTCCCGCTCGACCAGCGTCAGGAACCGCGCCGTGGGCTGCCGAAGATCCATCGGGGGCATGCCGCCAGCCTGGGCGAACCACCGATGGACGGTCATCGCCGACACACCGACCAACACACCGGCGGCTTCGGTGGCCACTCCCTCTCGAACAAGCCGCCAGAACCGACGCTGCACCTCACGCGAAACAGGCGGACGACCGACCACTTTCAACACCTCAACGAGTTAGGTGTTGCAACCACCCCCTGAACCCAAGCCGGCGTGTCGCCCCACAACGTCGCAAACGGGGGCTTGCGGGGTCAGCGGACGGTGACGCCGGCGGTGCGCAGCGCGTCCTTCACGTCACCGATCCGCAGCCGGCCGAAGTGGAAGACGCTGGCCGCCAGCACGGCATCGGCGCCCGCGGCGACAGCGGGTGCGAAGTCCTCGACCGTGCCCGCTCCGCCCGACGCCACGATCGGTACGTCGACGGCCGCTCGGACCGCTGCGACCAGCTCGAGATCGAACCCGGCGCCCGTTCCGTCGGCGTCCATCGAGTTGAGCAGGATCTCCCCCGCACCGCGCCGGGCACCCTCGGCCGCCCACGCCACAGCGTCGAGGCCAGCCGCGCGGCGGCCACCGTGCGTCGTCACCTCGAAGCCGCTGGGCTGGTCCACCGCACGTCGAGCGTCGACCGACAGCACCAGCACCTGGGAGCCGAACCGCGTGGCGATGTCGGTCACCACGTCGGGTCGCTCGATCGCGCCGGTGTTGATGCCGACCTTGTCCGCGCCGCAGCGCAGCAACCGGTCCACGTCCTCGACCGTGCGCACTCCCCCTCCGACCGTCAGCGGGATGAACACCTGCTCCGCCGTCCGGCGCACGACGTCGTAGGTCGTCTCCCGGCCCTGCGCGGACGCGCTCACGCCGAGGAACGTCAGCTCGTCGGCACCCTCGGCGTCGTAGACCGTCGCCATCTCCACCGGGTCGCCGGCGTCCCGCAGACCGGTGAAGTTGACCCCCTTCACGACCCGGCCGGCGTCGACGTCCAGGAACGGGATGACTCGGACCGCGAGACCGGTCGAGGTCACCAGCCGGACCCGGGCTTGTAGGCCACCGCCTCCACCTCGACCATCATCCGCGGGTCGATCAGCGCGGACACCTCCACCATCGAGGTCGCGGGCATGATCTCGCCGAACGCCTCGCCGTGCGCCCGGCCGTACTCCTGCCAGCGGGAGATGTCGGTGACGAACATCCTGGTGCGTACGACGTCCTCGAGCGAGGAGTCGAGCTGGCCCAGCGCCCAGGCGATGTTGCGGATCGCCTGCACCGTCTGCTGGTAGGGGTCGCCCACGTGCACGACCTCGCCGTCGACGATCGACGTGCAGCCGGTCACCCAGATGTTGTCGCCGGCCGCGACCGCTCTCGAGTACCCGACCACCGACTCCCAGGGCGCCCCGCTGGAGACCTTGCGGCGGGCGGTCATGCCGACACCTCCGCCAGCGCGTCCTGCAGGGTGAACGCCCCGGCGTACAACGCCTTGCCGACGATCGCCCCCTCGACACCGACCGGCACCAGGGTCGCGATGGCCTGCAGGTCGGCCAGCGACGACACGCCGCCGCTGGCGACCACCGGCCGGTCCGTGGCAGCGCACACGTCACGCAGCAGATCGAGGTTGGGACCCGTCATGGTGCCGTCCCGGCCGACGTCGGTGACCACGTAGCGGGCGCACCCGTCGCGGTCCAGCCGGGCGAGCACCTCGAAGAGCTCGCCGCCCTCCTGGGTCCAGCCGCGCGCGGCCAGCGTGGTGCCGCGCACGTCCAGGCCGACGGCTACCCGGTCGCCGAACCGGGCGATCGCCGACGCGCACCAGTCCGGGTCCTCCAGCGCGGCGGTGCCGATGTTCACCCGGGCGCAGCCGGTGGCCAGCGCCGCCTCCAGCGACGCGTCGTCCCGGATGCCGCCGGACATCTCGACGGCGACGTCGAGCTTGCCGACCACCTGGGCGAGCAGCTCGCGGTTCTCGCCGCGTCCGAAGGCGGCGTCGAGGTCGACGAGGTGCACCCATTCGGCACCGGCGTCCTGCCAGGCGAGGGCCGCGGCCAGCGGCTCGCCGTAGGACGTCTCGCTGCCGGCGGCGCCCTGCACGAGGCGCACCGCCTGGCCGCCGGCGACGTCGACGGCAGGTAGGAGCACCAGGCGGTCGGTGGTCGTGCTGGTCACGGGCGGGACCTCCGGTCGAGGGTGAGGGTGACGAGGACGGGGATTGCAGCAAGCCCCAGGATCGCGCCTGCGGCGCGCACCCACGGGTCCGGCCAGAGCAGCCAGACGATCGACTCGACGGCCAGGAAGAGCAGGACGATCAGGGAGTTCTGGGCGCGGCGCCGGCGGGCGAGCAGGCCCTGCTGGCCGCGGTATCGGGTACGCCGGGGAACGCGGCCCCGCAGCGCGGCGGCGGACTGGCGGCGGCGAGCGGCGCGGGACGCCTTGCGCTCGCGGACCGCATGATCGCGGGCCGCTGCCCGCTCGCGCTCCTCCCGCCGCCGGGCTCGTTCCCGGCTCACAAGGAGGTCACCCAGGTGCGCAGCAGCTCGGCGCCCGCGTCGCCGGACTTCTCCGGGTGGAACTGGGTCGCGGACAGCGGGCCGTTCTCCACGGCGGCCACGAACGGCTCGCCGTGCTCGGCCCAGGTGACCAGGGCGGCAGCCGTCGGCTCCGATGGCGGCGGCTGCCACCGGCGTACGGCATAGGAGTGCACGAAGTAGAACCGCTCCCCCGTCAGCCCGGCGAACAGGCGGCTGCCCTCGGGAGAGGTCACGGTGTTCCAGCCCATGTGCGGGAGGACGTCGGCGGCCAGCCGCTCGACGGTGCCCGGCCACTCGCCGCAGCCGTCGGTGACCACGCCGTGCTCGTCGCCGGAGTCGAACAGCACCTGCATGCCCACGCAGATGCCCAGCACCGGGCGGCCACCGGCCAGCCTGCGGCCGACGAGCTCGGGACCCCGGACCTGGCGCATCCCGGCCATGCAGGCCGCGAACGCGCCGACCCCGGGTACGACCAGCCCGTCGGCCTGCAGGGCGTCGTCGTAGCAGGCCGTGACCGTGACCGTCGCCCCGGCGCGGGCGAGAGCCCGCTCGGCCGAGCGAAGGTTGCCGGACCCGTGGTCGAGGACGACGACAGTCGGGCTGGTCACGCCCCCGAGGTTACTTCGCGCGCCGCCGACGGAGCCGGAGCGTCCCACGGTGGCGAGCCAGCCAGCCGTGCCGGTGCAGCCGCTCGACGCCCGGCAGGTGCAGGCGCTCGTCGGCCAGGTCGTCGGCGGTCGCGCCGAGGCCGACGGTGGTCAGCCCGAGAGCCCGGCAGAGGTCGCCGAGCCGGTCCTCCGGCGTGCCGCTGACGTCCTCGAGCAGCAGCTCGAGCAGCTCGGCCCGCTCAGGCACCCCGATCCGGGCGCAGAAGCCGACCGCGTGCGGCTCGGCCCTGGACGCGGCCTGGTGGCCCGACTCCTCGCCGCGCCAGCCGACGAAGGCGCTCTCCTCCCGCCGGGAGACGAGCTGGGCGACCCCGAGGCCGTGCCGGACGCTGAGCAGCAGCACCTGGCGCACGCCGCGGTCGGTCAGCCCACGGCCGAGGCCGACCAGGTCGTAGGGGTCGAGCTGGTCCGAGTCCTCGGAGCGCTCGGGCAGCACCAGCACCCAGCCGGCGCCGGCGGGGGCGAGCCAGGCCTTGCGGCCGAGCCGGACGACGGCAGCCCGCACGTCCGGGACGGTTCCGCGCGCCAGGACCGACGCGGTCGTGACGGCACCGGCACGGGTCTGCATCCCGCCACCCTGGTCGACGTCAGGGCCCAGCGGGAGACGAGGAGTCCCGAAATGGCCGCCCGGCCACCCGAGATCGTCCGTTCGCCCGACCTCGTCGACCGGACGGCGGGTGGCGGCGGTGCAGGCACCGGTGCAGGTGCATCAGCGACGTGCGTCAGCGCCGGCCGAAGACCTCGCGCGGTGGCTCCGGTGAGTCCACCGCGGTCGCGTCGGTGACGACCGCCGCACCGGCCGCCCAGCGGGCCAGGTCGGCGCCGGCCACCACCCGGGCCGGCACCGGGTCGCCGGCGCAGCGCCGGGCCAGGGCGGCGGCGGGCAACGGCACCCCCGCGGCCACCAGCACCAGGTTGCCGAACCGCCGGCCGCGCCAGACCGCGGGCTCCGCCGCAGCAGCAACGTGCGCGAACACCGAGGCCGCGGTCGCCACCTGCCCGCGAGCGAACGCGAGTCCCGGCCCGTCACCCACGTTGGCGGCCAGGCAGCCGCCGGGAGCCAGCACCCGGGCCACCTCGGCGAACAGCTCGGCCGAGGTGAGGTGCGCGGGCGTCCGGGCGCCGGCGAAGACGTCCAGCACCACCCTGTCGGCGTTTGCGTCCTGCAGCCGGGCCAGCGCCTCGCGGGCGTCGGCGACCTGCACGGGCACCTTCACCCCGCGGGCCAGCGGCAGCGTCGTGCGCACGGCGGCGGCCACCTCGTCCGACACCTCCACGGCCCGCTGGCGCGAGCCTGGCCGCGTCGCGCCGACGTACCGGGCGAGGGTCAGTGCGCCGGCCCCGAGGTGCACGACCCGCAGCGGCGCGCCCGCATCGGCGGCGAGGTCGACGACGTGGCCGAGCCGGCGGACGTACTCGAACGAGAGGTACGTCGGGTCGGCCAGGTCGACGTGCGACTGCGGTGTGCCGTCGACCGACAGCAGCCAGCCCGAGGGGCGGTCGCCGTCGGGCTCGACCGAGACGGCTACAGCGAGCCCTTGGTCGACGGGACGCCGGTGACCCGGGCATCCAGCGCCACGGCGTCGCGCAGCGCCCGGGCGACGGCCTTGAACTGCGCCTCCACGACGTGGTGTGCGTTGCGCCCGGCGAGCACCCGGACGTGCAGGCAGACCTGCGCGCTCGCCGTGAACGACTCCCAGATGTGCCGGGTCAAGGTCGTGTCGTAGGTGCCGATCAGCTCGACCACCTCGGGCTCGGTGTGCACGACGTAGGGCCGGCCGGAGAGGTCGACGGCGGCCTGCACCAGGGTCTCGTCGAGCGGGACCAGCGCGTCGCCGAACCGGCGGATGCCGGCCTTGTCGCCGAGTGCCTCGCGCAGCGCCTGGCCGACGGCGATCGCGGTGTCCTCGACGGTGTGGTGCGGGTCGACCTCGAGGTCGCCGCGGGTGCGCACGGTCAGGTCGAAGCCGCCGTGCTTGCCGAGCTGGGCGAGCATGTGGTCGAAGAACGGCACACCGGTGTCGATG
Source organism: Actinomycetota bacterium (assembly GCA_030841195.1). GTDB lineage: Bacteria > Actinomycetota > Actinomycetes > JACCUZ01 > JACCUZ01 > JAVEDA01. Next base: position 6,264 of record JAVEDA010000367.1, read on the forward strand.
TCGGTGCTGCCGTCGCCGTCGAGCTCGAGCTCGACCAGGACCTGCGACTCCTTGGTCGTGCGCTCGACCTTCGCGAACCTGCTCACGCGTCCACCTCTTCGCTCGTCTCGGTCGTGCTCAGTCCCTCGCGCAGCGCGTCCAGGAACGCGCTCGTCTCGGCCTCGGTGCCCGCGGTGACCCGCAGCCAGCCGGGCAGCCCCACGTCGCGCACCAGCACGCCGCGGTCCAGCAGACCCTGCCAGGTCGCCGCCTGGTCGCCGAACTCGCCGAACAGCACGAAGTTCGCGTCCGACTCGACGACCTCGAGCCCCATGGCCGGGATCTCGCGCAGCAACCGGTCCCGCTGCTCGACCACGGCGGCCACCGAGGCGAGCAGCTCGTCGGCGCGGGCCAGCGCAGCGCGCGCGGCGGCCTGGGTGAGCACCGACAGGTGATAGGGCAGCCGGACGAGCTGCAGGGCCTGCACCACCGCCGGGTCGGCCGCCAGGTAGCCGAGGCGGGCCGCGGCGAACGCGAAGGCCTTGGACATCGTGCGGGTCACCACGAGTCGGGGCCGGCCCGGCAGCAGGGCGACCGCCGACGGACGGGTCGAGAACTCGGCGTACGCCTCGTCGACGACCACCAGTCCTGACGTCGCGCCGTAGACGGCCTCGACCACGTCGAGGTCCAGCGCGGTGCCGGTCGGGTTGTTGGGCGAGCAGAGGAACACGACGTCGGGGGCGTGCTCGCGGACCACCAGCGCGGCCTGCTCCGGCTCGAGCCGGAAGCCGGGCAGCCGCGGCATCGGGGCCCAGGTGGTGCCGGTGCTCTCCGTGATCAGGCGGTGCATCGAGTACGTCGGGTCGAAGCCGAGCGCGGTCCGGCCCGGCCCGCCGAAGGCCATCAGCAGCTGCTGGAGCACCTCGTTGGAACCGTTGGCGGCCCACACCTGCTCGACCTCGAGCGGCTGCCCGGTGCTAGCGGTCAGGTAGGCCGCGAGGTCGGCGCGCAGGGACACCGCGTCCCGGTCGGGATAGCGGTTCATCGCCCGAGCCGCCTCGCCGACGGCGGCGGACAGCTCCGCGACGAGCTCCGGCGAGGGCGGGTGCGGGTTCTCGTTGGTGTTGAGCCGGACCGCGACGTCCAGCTGGGGGGCGCCGTAGGGAGTCCGGCCACGCAGGTCGGGGCGCAGCAGCGCGTCCAGCTCGGTCACGGTGTCCTCGGCGTCATCGCGCTCATCGCGGGATGCGGGCCCGCACCGCGTCGACGTGCGCGGCCAGGTCCTCGGCGCCGCCGAGGGCGTCGACGTGCGGCGCGACCTCGGCCAGCGCGTCGCGGGTGTACTCGACGACGTGCACGCTGCGCAGGAACGACTGCACGGACAGGCCGCCGGTGTGCCGGGCGGTGCCGCCGGTCGGCAGGACGTGGTTGGAGCCGGCCAGGTAGTCGCCGAGCGACACCGGCGACCACGGGCCGACGAAGACGGCGCCGGCGTTGGTGACGCGGTCGGCCCAGGCCCGGGCGTCGCGGGTGACGACCTCCAGGTGCTCGGCGGCCCACTCGTCGACCACGGTCAGGCCCTGCTCGAGGTCGTCGACCAGGACGTAGGCCGACTGGGACCGCAGCGCCGTCTCGACCCGGTCGCGGTGCCGGGTGGCCGGCACCTGCAGGGCGAGCTCGGCATCGACCTTGTCCAGCAGGGCCTCGTCCGGCGTGACCAGCAGGCAGGAGGCGTTGACGTCGTGCTCGGCCTGCGCGACCAGGTCGGCGGCCACGAACCGGGCGTCGGCCGTGTCGTCGGCCAGGATCCCGATCTCGGTCGGGCCGGCCTCCGAGTCGATCCCGACCACGCCGCGCAGCAGCCGCTTGGCCGACGCGACGTAGACGTTGCCAGGCCCCATCACCAGGTCGGTGGCCTGGCAGTCGTCGGTGCCGTAGGCGAACATCGCGACCGCCTGCGCGCCCCCCACCGCGTGCACCTCGTCGACGCCGAGCAGGGCGCAGGCCGCCAGGACGACCGGGTGCGGCAGGCCGTCGTTGTCCCGCTGCGGCGGGCTCGCGACGGCCAGGCTCCCGACGCCGGCGACCTGCGCGGGCACTACGTCCATCACCACGCTCGACGGGTATGCCACCAGCCCGCCCGGCACGTAGAGCCCGACCCGGCGTACCGGCACCCAACGCTCGGTCACGGTGCCGCCCTCGGACACCTGGACGTGGGCGTCCTCGCGGCGCTGCGCCTCGTGCACCGTGCGGGCCCGGCGGGCGGCCTCCTCCAGGGCAGCTCGTACGGCGGGGTCCAGCGCCGCGAGGGCGGCGGCCAGCGCCTCCGGCGGGACTCGCGTCGTCGCCGCGTCGACCCGGTCCAGCCGCTGGGTCCACTCGCGGACCGCCTCGGCACCGCGCAGCCGGACGTCCTCGCAGATCGGGCGGACCACGTCCAGGGCGACCTCGACGTCCAGCGCCGCCCGCGGCAGCACGTCGCGGTAGCTCGCGCCGGGCCCGGCCCCCCGCAGGTCCACTCGGCTGATCACGCCTGGAGTCTACGAACGGGGCCGGGGTCGCCGGGTGCCCCGTCCAGGTGCCGAGCAAGATCCCCAAAAGTGCATGATCAACCCCGCGTTGATCTTGCAACTTTGGGGATCTTGGGCAACGCCGCAGGTCAGCCCCCCAACTATCCCTGTTGATCATGCAACTTTGGGGATCACCAGAACTGCATGATCAACGCGGAAAGGGGGTCGACGTAGGCTCGGCGACCGTGACAGGCACCCCGGCGACCGTGGCGCTGACCAGGGCGGGTGTCGAGTTCACCCTGCATCCCTACGAGCACGCGGCCGGCGGCCCCTCGACGGTGTCGTACGGCGGTGAAGCAGCCGAGGCGCTCGGCCTGTCGCACGAGGAGGTGTTCAAGACCCTCGTCGCCCGGGTCGACGGGCGCCTGGTCACCGCCGCGGTGCCGGTGAGCGGGAGCCTGGACCTCAAGGCGCTGGCCGCCGCGCTCGGGGCGAAGAAGGCCGCGATGGCCGAGCCGGCCGACGCCGAGCGGGCGACGGGGTACGTGGTCGGCGGCATCAGCCTGCTCGGGCAGCGCAGCCGGATGGAGTCGGTCGTCGACGAGTCGGTGCTCGGGCTGGCCGCGGTCTACGTCTCGGCCGGCCGGCGCGGCCTACAGGTGCGGCTGTCCCCCGCCGACCTGCTGCGGGTCAGCGGGGCTCGGACGGCGCCGCTGGGTCGACCGGGATGAGCGACTCCAGGTCGGGCTCGTCCGCGGTCGCCTCGGCGCCGGCTGCCACCGCGAAGTAGGTGATCACGGCGCCCAGCGGCCAGGCGAGCAGCACGCCGTACGCCGAGATGTCGAGCGGTCCCTCGAACCGCGCGCCGACCTTGAGACCGGCCGCGGTCGACACCAGCGAGTCGGGCCCCAGCATCGCGCCGGTCCGCCAGGCGACCACCGAGCCGAGGACGCCCCCGACCACGAGCCCGAGCAGGGGACCGAGCCGGCCGGGCCGGGTGCGCAGGTAGACCACGAGGGCCACCAGCACGCCGGCCACCAGCGCGGTCAGGGCGAACCACCCGTCGGCGGCCACCGACGACTCGTCCCCCTCGCCGGCCCGGTAGATCCCGTCGGCCCTCTTCACCACCTGCGGCAGCGGCGCGAGCAGCCACCAGACGACTCCGACCGGCAGCCCGGCCAGCGTCGAGGTGACGGCGACCAGGGCGGCGGTTCGCAGCGCCTGGACGGGACCGGTGCTCAGTGCGCCACCAGCCGGAACCGATAGGTCACAGTCCCCTCAGGACCGTCGCCCTTGCCACTGCTGACCGTGACCCCGATGCCGTCGATCGGCTCGAGGTTCGGGTCCGGGTCCCCGCTGCCCTCGCCCCCGAACCCCCCGAACAACGAGCCGACCAGCTCGGCGGGGTCGACCCACACCGCGACGTCGGCGTCGCCGAGGTCGGGCAGGGCACGCTGGAAGGCCGGCACCTGCCCCAGGGTGCCAGACACGGCCAGCTTGCCGGCCTGGCGGTCGGTGGACGCGATAACCAGGTCACCGCCGGCCTCCCGGCGTACGACGGGGAAGTCACCGCCCGTGTCGCGCGCTGCGGCCTCGACCTTGTCGAGCACGGCCTGCGCCTTGGCCACGTCGGTGCTGACGCGGGCGCCGACCTCGATGGCATCGGACTTCGTGCCGTCGAGGGCTACCACCAGGTTGTCGCCGAACAGGACCGCGATGTCGTCGGGGACCTTGATGCCGTAGTCGTGCTCGAGGCTCGCGACGGCGTCGTCGAGGTCCTGCCCGTGCTTGCCGAAGCTCTGGCGCATCGAGTCGTAGGCCTTCGGCACCAGGGTGTTGCCGTCGGCCAGACCGAACGCGAGCACGCTGGAGGCCGGCAGCTCTGCCAGGCCGGTGACCGGGTGAGACGACCAGCCGGCGGTCGTGGCGTCGGTCGCCCGGCCGACGACCTCGAAGACGTCCGGACCGTCGAACCGGGCCACCAGGGTGGATCGCCCACTCGCGCCCGCCGCGCCGCCCAGCAGCCCCGAGGTCGCTCCACCGAAGAGGCTGTTAGCGCCGAGAGCCTTGCCGGCAGCTCCCATGTCGGCCCAGGCCAGCAGGATGCCGTCCTCGGCAGCCGCCACGTCCGTGGCGAAGTGCGGGTCGGAGGCCAGCGACGCCGACTCGGCCTCGTGGACCATCCGGTCCGCGATCGCCTGGGTCTCGGCCAGCACCGCGTAGTCGCCGGAGAAGGCCCAGCCCGGGCGCGGAGTCCCGTTGCGGGCGGACGCCACCGCCAGCCGGTCGAGGCCGGTCTCCGCGGCGTCCTGGTCGCTGACCTGCAGGGCCACCGCGACGATCGGCAGCGGGACGGGGTCCGTGTTGCTGGTCGCCGGGGGGTACACGGCAACCCCGATCCGCTTGCCCAGCCAGGGAGCGACCTCGCTGTCGTAGTCGACCTTCCCCCAGCCGGCGTCGTCGGCCACCGCGTCGAACATGACCTCGCGCACGTCACCGTTCGCCGGCACCTTGTCCCGCAAGGCCGGGAACTTGCGCAGGAACCGGAAGCCGTCCAGCTTCTGCCCCGCGGACGGGTCGAGGTCGAGGGTCACCGCGGCGAATGCGCCGGAGGGCAGGGCGTCGGCCGGCTGGCTGCCGCCGCCGGAGAGCGCTCCGACTGCGTAGGTGACGCCGCCGACCAGGGCGAGCACCAGCACGCCCGCGCCGCCGACGAGGGCCCAGGGGGCCCGCTTGGCCGGCCCGTCGTCCGGCGCCGTGCTGAGCACGTCCCGGCTTGCCTGCCAGCCGGTGTAGTCGAACGACGTCGGCGGGTTCGCGGCTGGCTGGCCGAGTTGGTCGTCCGTGCTCATGGCAATGGCCCCCCAGGCGATACGCGCGGCGGCGCCGGCGTCTTGACCGACAATATCGGCCGGACCGGCCGGTGCCCTGAGCCTGCGGGCTCATTGTTCCGGGGCTCAGCCGAGGCAGGCGGGGCCGAGCAGCGCCTTGAGATCGCCCATCAGGGCCGGGCTCGGGTTGACCCGCAGCCCGTCGTCGATGCGCAGCACGGTGGTCCGGGAGGCCGCCTGCAGCCGCAGGTGCACCTCGGTGGCGCCCGGGTGGGTGCCGAGCACCTCCTTGAGCCGCTCGACCACCGGCGGGGTGCAGCGCACCACGGGCAGCGAGATGACCACCGGGCCGCGCGGTCCCTCGGACAGGTCCGGCAGCGAGAGCTCGGTGGCGATCAGCTTGGGCACGTCGTCGCGCCGGTCCAGCCGGCCCTTGACGATCACGATCGCGTCCTCGGCCAGCGAGGTCGCGAACAGCTGATAGGTCTGCGGGAAGAACATGACCTCGATCGCACCCTCGAGGTCCTCGATGGTGGCGATCGCCCAGACGTCCCCCTTCTTGGTCACCTTGCGCTGCAGCCCGCTGACCAGCCCGCCGATGGTCACGTGCGACCCGTCGGCGCGTTCGTCGGAGCCGGTGAGGGCTGCGATCGAGCAGTCGGTGGCAGCGGTGAGGAGGTGCTCGACCCCGAACAGCGGGTGGTCGGACACGTAGAGCCCGAGCATCTCCCGCTCGTACTGCAGCAGCACGCTCTTGTCCCACTCGCCGATCGGGATCGTCGGGGTCACGGTGATCTCGGACGGGCCGTCCTCATCGCCCGAGCCGAACAGGTCGAACTGACCGTGCGCCTCGTTGCGCTTGGTGAGCATGAACGAGTCGATGGCCTCGGCGTGCACGTTGAGCAGGCCGCGCCGCGGGTCGCCGAGGGAGTCGAAGGCACCGGCCTTGATCAGCGACTCGACGGTCTTCTTGTTGCAGGCCACCGGGTCGACCTTGCGCAGGAAGTCGTAGAAGTCGGTGAACCGGCCCTTGGCCTCGCGAGTGGCCGCGATCGATGCGACGACGTTCTCGCCGACGTTGCGGATGGCGGAAAGGCCGAACCGGATGTCGGTGCCCCGCGGGGTGTAGTTGGAGTCCGACTCGTTGACGTCCGGCGGCAGCACCTTGATGCCCATCCGCCGGCACTCGTTGAGGTACAGCGCAGACTTGTCCTTGTCGTCGCGCACGCTGGTCAGCAACGCGGCCATGTACTCGGCCGGGAAGTTGGCCTTGAGGTACGCCGTCCAGTAGGAGACCAGGCCGTACGCCGCGGAGTGCGCCTTGTTGAACGCGTAGTCGGAGAACGGGACGAGGATGTCCCAGAGCGTCTTGATGGCCGCCATCGAGTAGCCGTTGGCGGCCATGCCTTCGGAGAAGCCGACGAACTCGGCGTCGAGGACCTCGCGCTTCTTCTTGCCCATCGCCTTGCGCAGCAGGTCGGCCTTGCCCAGCGTGTAGCCGGCCAGCTGTTGGGCGATCAGGAGGACCTGCTCCTGGTAGACGATCAGGCCGTAGGTCGCGCCGAGCACGTCCTCGAGCGGCTTGGCCAGCTCGGGGTGGATCGGGGTGATCGGCTCCTGGCCGTTCTTGCGCAGCGCGTACTTGGTGTGTGAGCCCGCGCCCATCGGGCCCGGCCGGTAGAGCGCACCAACGGCCGAGATGTCCTCGAAGCTGTCCGGGCGCATCAGCCGCAGCAGGGCACGCATCGGGCTGCCGTCGAACTGGAACACACCGAGGGTGTCGCCGCGGGACAGCAGCGCATAGGTGGCCGGGTCGTTGAGCGTCTTGCTCAGCGCGTCCAGGTCGATGCTCTGGCCACGGTTCGCCTCGACGTTGCTCAACGCGTCGTCGAGGATCGTCAGGTTGCGCAGGCCGAGGAAGTCCATCTTGACCAGGCCGAGCGCCTCGCAGCTCGGGTAGTCGAACTGGGTGATGATTTGCCCGTCCTGCTCCCGCTTCATGATCGGGACGACGTCGAGCAGCGGCTCGCTGGACATGATCACGCCCGCGGCGTGCACGCCCCACTGGCGCTTGAGGTTCTCCAGGCCGCGTGCGGTGTCGACCACCCGCTTCGCGTCCGGGTCGGACTCGTAGCGGGCCCGGAACTCTCCGCCCTCGGAGTAGCGCTTGTGGGTCGGGTCGAAGATGCCGCCGAGCGGGATGTCCTTGCCCATCACGGGGGGAGGCATCAGCTTGGTCAGCTGGTCGCCCAGCGCGTAGGGGTAGCCGAGGACCCGGGCGGAGTCCTTCATCGCCTGCTTCGCCTTGATTGTGCCGTAGGTGACGATCTGGGCGACCCGGTCGTCGCCGTACTTCTCGGTGACGTAGCGGATCACCTCGCCCCGGCGCCGCTCGTCGAAGTCGACGTCGAAGTCGGGCATCGACATCCGCTCCGGGTTGAGGAAGCGCTCGAAGATCAGCCCGTGCACGAGTGGGTCCAGGTCGGTGATCCCCATGGCGTACGCCGTCATGGCGCCCGCTCCGGAACCGCGGCCCGGGCCCACCCGGATGCCGTTGTCCTTGGCCCAGTTGATGAAGTCGGCGACCACCAGGAAGTAGCCGGCGTAGCCCTTGCTGCAGATGACCTCTGTCTCGTACTCGGCCCGGCTGCGCACCTCGTCGCTGACCCCGCCGGGGTAGCGCCGGGCCAGGCCGAGCTCGACCTCCTTGACGAACAAGGACTGCTCCGACTCCCCCGGCGGGCACGGGAACCGCGGCATGTAGCGGCCCTCGCCCTCAGCGAACGAGACCTCGCAGCGCTCGGCGATGAGCAGCGTGTTGTCGCATGCCTCGGGCAGCGCTCGCCAGACCTGGCGCATCTCCGCAGGCGACTTGAGGTAGTAGTCGTCGCCGTCGAGCTTGAACCGGTTGGGGTCGGCCATCGTCGAGCCGGACTGCACGCACAGCAGAACCTCGTGCGCCGGCGCGTCCTCCTTGCGGGTGTAGTGCAGGTCGTTGGTGGCCACGATCGGCAGGGCGAGGTCCTTGGCCAGTCGCAGCAGGTCGGCCCGGACCCGGGACTCGATCTCCAGCCCGTGCTCCATCAGCTCGAGGAAGTAGTTGCCCTCGCCGAAGATGTCGCGGAACTCCGCAGCAGCCGCGCGCGCCTCGTCGTACTTGCCGAGCCGCAGGAAGGTCTGCACCTCGCCGGACGGGCAGCCGGTCGTCGCGATCAGCCCACCGGCGTACGTCTGGAGCAGCTCGCGGTCCATCCGGGGCTTGTAGAAGAAGCCCTCGAGGCTGGCCCGGCTGTTGAGCCGGAACAGGTTGTGCATGCCGGCGGTGGTCTCGGCCAGCAGCGTCATGTGGGTGAACGCGCCGCCGCCGGAGACGTCGTCGCCGCCACCCTGCCCCCACTTGACCCGGGTGCGGTCGCTGCGGTGGGTGCGCGGCGTGACGTACGCCTCTACCCCAATTATTGGCTTGATGCCGGCAGCGGTGGCCTTCTTCCAGAAGTCGAAGGCGCCGAACACGTTGCCGTGGTCGGTCATCGCCAGGGCCGGCATGCCCATCCGCGAGGCCTCGGCGAAGAGGTCGGTGAGGCGGGCCGCGCCGTCGAGCATGGAGTACTCGGTGTGCGTGTGCAGGTGCACGAACGAGTCGCTGGATCCCATGCTGGGAGGTGCCTCCGGGTGTTGCCGTGCTCCGTGGTGAACGGGCCGAGTCTAGGTGCGGGCAGGGACAACCCCGGGCGTGTCGGGAAGCGCCCAGCCCCCTCGGCGTGTCGGCGTCAGTGCGCAAGATCGTTCGCGACGTTCGGCCACGACACGCCGAGCACCAGCCCGGCGAGTTGCCCACAAAGGTCGCGAACGATCTTTAAACGACGGTCAGTACGGCGTGAAGAGGTCGGCCAGCCGGTTGGGCAGGCCGGGCACGACGGTGCCGGCGCCCAGGGCGGTCAGCTCGACGTCGGTGGCCACCCCGGTGAGCGGGAGCCCGCGGCTGGCCTGCAGGGCGAGCAGCACCCGCTCGGTGCGCAGCCCGAACCGTCCGGTCACGTACTTCGGCCGCATCCGCAGCGCCCGCTGCAGGGCAGTGACGGCCGGCCCGGAGTCACCCCGGCGCAGCGTGGTCCCGAGCAGCGCGGTCAGCGGGTGCGGCGCGTCGGACCTGCCGTGCAGCAGCGGGCAGGTGACGTCGCGGTCCCGCGAGTCCTGCACCCACTGGGCCAGTAGCACTGGTCCGCCGGAGAACGACGGTGACGCGCATCGCCGGGACGCGACCGCCAGCCCGTTGGACACCGGACCTACCGGCACCCAGGCCGGGAAGCCGGGCTTGCGCCAGGAGCCGACGACGGCCCGCCAGCCGTTGTCGTAGGAGTAGAACCCGACGCCGTAACCCTGGTCCCGGTAGGCCCGGACCACGCCGCGCACCACCTGCCGATTGGCCAGCAGGTCCCGCGACCACGGGTGCGTCGGGTACGGCTCAACGTCGACCCACACGAAGGGCACGTCCAGCCCCGCTGTCTGCATCGACGCCACGTTGAACAGGGCCTGCTGGTAACCGGCGTTGCGCAACCGCCCGCCCCGCGTCGCCGCCGACCACAGGCCGGTCGCGCCGTACGCCGAGCGCTGCGCAGCGGTCGGGTAGGTCGTCATCGAGTAAGCCGCGGTCCAGACGCCGCGTGATTTCGCCCATGCCACGTGCTCGGCCAGGCACGGGTTCGGGAACCACCCCGGCCCGTTGGTGAGCCCGATCACCGCGAAGGTGGCCGACGCCAGCGGCAGCGGGTTGCCCGGGCTGCGCCGGCTGGGGATGCCCATGCCCTTGGGGCAGTTCGGCCAGGAGATGTCGCCGCCGGTCAGCCGCACCCCTGGCGTGGGTGCGACCGCCGCACCGGCCGGGCCGGCCAGAGGGAGGCCCAACGAGAGGCCGAGCGCGGGCACGGTCAGGGTCAGGAGCAGGCGGGCGAGCAGGCGCACGATGTGGTCCCCCGGTGGTGGCGCGGCGATGACTGTCCATCGTCGGCAACAACCACCCGACTCATGAGCCGGACGCGGCCGAGATGACGCAACCGTTACGAGACGGCCCGGCTCTCGCGCGGCGCGGCCAGCAGCCGCCCCCGAACGACGACCATCACGAGCCCTCCCGCGATGAACCCACACCTACCGTGCCGAATTCAGCGCGGTCGACCACCAACGATCACGGAACCGTGATCATTTGCGGGCGGGACGCGCGACGCGGCCAGCAGGTGCGCGAAGACCTCGGCGCTCTCCGGGCGGGCCCACAGGTAGCCCTGGGCGCGGCGGCAGCCCAGCTGCCGGAGCCCGTCGGCCACCTCCTGGGTCTCCACGCCCTCGGCCACGACGTCCAGGCCGAGCCCGTCGGCCATGGCGAGCATCGCCGACACCAGCGTGCGCCGCTGCGGGGAGATGGTGATGTCGGCCACGAACGACTTGTCGATCTTGAGTCCCTCCAGCGGCAGCCGCTGCAGGTAGGACAGCGACGAGTAGCCGGTGCCGAAGTCGTCCAGCAACATCGGCGAGCCCGTCGCGCGCAGCTCGGCCAGCGCCTCGGTCGTGGCCCGCGAGTCGTCGAGCAGGACCGACTCGGTGATCTCCAGGTGCACCGCGCGCGGCGGCAGCCCGTAGCGGTCGAGGGTGGCGACGACCCTCGGGGCGAAGCCCGCTCTCAGCTGCCGGCCGGACACGTTGATCGCGACGGCGAAGTCCCCGTCGACCAAGCCGTCGGCCCGCCAGCCGACCAGCTGCCGGCATGCCTGGTCGAGCACCCAGTCGCCGATCGGACCGATCTGGCCGCGATCCTCCGCGACCGGGATGAACTCTGCGGGCGGCACCACGCCGAGCTCGGGCGACGTCCAGCGCAGCAGGGCCTCGGCCCCGACCCACCGGCCGGTGTCGAGGTCGACCACCGGCTGGAAGGCGAGCGACAGCTCGGCCCGCGCGAGCGCTCCGCGCAGCGCCTGGTCCAGGGTCGCCCTGCGGGCGAGTCCGGCTCGCAGCGACGGGTCGTAGATGACCGTCGAGCCCCGCCGGTCGGCCTTGGCGCGGTAGAGCGCGACGTCGGCGTCCCGCAGCAGCGACTCCGCCGTGTCGTCCGGCCCGGTGCACACGACCACACCGATGCTGCCCGACACCGGCAGCTCCCCGGCCTCCAGTGCGACCGGGAGGGCCCAGACCGCGTCCAGCCGGGTCAGCAGCTCGGTCAGGTCCATGCCGCCGGCGCGGTCTTCGCAGACGATGGCGAACTCGTCGCCGCCCATCCGCGCGACCAGGTCGCCCGCGCGCACACTGGCAGCAAGCCGCGGCGCCAGCTCGACCAGCATCTCGTCGCCGACGTGGTGCCCGTGGGTGTCGTTGACCAGCTTGAAATGGTCGAGGTCGACAAGGAGCACCACCACCGAGCCGCCGTCCTGGCGCCGGTCAAGAGCCGCGTCCAGGGCGACGGCGAAGCCACGGCGGTTGGCCAGGCCGGTGAGCGGGTCGTGCGTCGCGGCGGTGTGCAGCAGGTCGCGACCGGCCCGCATCCGAGCCGCCACGATGCTCACCAGCGACCCGACCGCGACGACGGCGCCCATCGTCATCAGCCACACCCGCAGCGACACCACCGGCGCGCCGTCGATCAGCACCAGCGAGCCGGCCAGGCAGGCGGCGGTCCACAGCGAGTGGCCGACCGCGGCCCGGCGGCCGAAGAAGAACGCGGCGTACGGCGTGGCCCACGCGTAGTAGAGCCGGATGTCGTTGGTGGGCGTGCCGACCGCGACGTACGCGACCGAGATGACCACCTGGATCACCGCGATGATTAGGTGGAAGGTCCACATCGGCAGCCGATCGGTCGGCCCGAACACCAGCACCAGACCCAGCGCGATCGCGGTGAGCGCCATCGCCACCACGACCCGGTCACCACCCTGGTGGCTGTGCGGCAGCTCGGTCCAGACCAGCGCCAGCGAGCCGCCGCAGCCATAGAGGACGCCCAGCGCCCGGGCCATCCAGGCCGGAGCGAGCTCAGTCGGCTCCAGCGACGTGGTCACCTGCACGGCCAGCTTGTCCCCCGGTCCTTCTTCTGCGGCTGCTGCCATGGGGAGTATCGGCTGGCAGGGACGAGACCTTTGCGCTTGCCCGACTCGTTCTTGAGGGACGGGACCTCAGAGGTCGTGCAGGCACCCGCCGGTAGCCCCGACCATACGCAGCCCGGTCAAGTCCCCGCTCCCCCAGCGACCGGGACGGCGGGTCAGCTCCGGGAACATGACCTGGTCCGGGTCGGCCAGCCGCGGGTGGTCCAGCCCGACCAGGTGCCCCAGCTCGTGCATGATCTCCCGGCCGCGGGCGCCGGACGGGCCGACGGCGTCGAAGCCGGCCGGGAGCGTCACCCCGGCGTTCAGCAGCACGAAGCCGCGGGTGTAGCGGCCCCACAGCCGGCCCGAGCTGTCGGTCGCGTGCACGTGCCAGGCGCCACCTGTCCCCGCGACGACGTCCCGCCCGTCGACCGAGAAGGTGCCCTCCGGCCACAACGTGGTCCTGGACGGGCGGACCCAGGCGACGATCACCTGGGTGTCCGCGGGGTAGTCGGCGCGCCCCCAGTTCGCCTGCGGCACCAGCGTCGTGCGCCCGCGATAGGCGAAGGTCAAGCCGGTCGCAGCGCTGAGCCGACGAACGGCCTCCCGGACGTCGCGCACAGCACCCGGGCCGGCCAGGGCGCGGTTGACCCGGTACCCGATCACCGTGCAGGGGTCCCAGCGCCCCCGCGCCGACGGCGCCTCCGCCATCCGCTGCAACGAGAACGCGCGGGCGGCATCGCTCGGGCTGCGAACGGCCGCCGACGCCGGACCCGGCATCAGGGGAAGCACGGTGAGCAGAGCCAGTGCCACGCACCCGGCGAGCAGGGACCGCGAGGCCTTGGGCCGGCGCGGGAAACCTCGCGACATGTCACTCAGTGTGGTCGCGCACCGGCGTCTTGCCGTCAACCACAAGGACAATCAAACCCGTTGCAGTACAACGGAAACTGACGGTGCTCACCTGGTCACCGAAACAGTGATGGTCGCCCGGTCGCTCGGCCCGAATCGGCACCATCGGCCAGCGATGAGTCACTCAGAGCGACGGACCTCGCCCGAGGACGCGGGTCATCCACCGGTGCGGCAGGCCGGCGTCGTCGAACTCCGGGCCGTACGCCGTGTAGCCGAGCCGCTGGTAGAACCCCAGCGCCTGGGTCTGGGCCGACAGGGCGACCACCCGCAAACCGCGCTGGGCGGCCCGAGCCTCGATGGCCTGGACCAGCGCGACGCCCAGCCCGGTGCCCCGGGCCTGCGGCCGCACCGCCAGCCGGCCGAGGTGGCCGACCTCGCCCAGTGCCGGGTCCGCTCCCTCGAAGCCGGGGTCCTCGACAACGAGGCGCCCGGCCCCGACCGGGAGCTCCCCGTCGTACGCCACGAAGTGGTCGGCGGAGCCGTCGAGCTCGTCCAGCTCGAGCTCGGGGGGCACCCCCTGCTCGGTGACGAACACGTCGGCGCGGACGGCGTAGGCCGCGGCCACCTCCGCCGGGCTGCCGGCGAGGCGGATCGCCGTCACGCCTCGGCTCGCAACCGCTCCAGCGCGATGGCCAAGTCGTCCGGGTAGGGGCTGGAGAGCTCGAGCCGCTCCCCCGTGCCCGGGTGCTCGAAGCCGAGCCGGACCGCGTGCAGCCACTGCCGGCTCAGGCCGAGGGACGCGGACAGCGTGGGGTCTGCGCCGTAGGTCAGGTCGCCGACGCACGGGTGCCGCAGCGCCGCCATGTGCACCCGGATCTGGTGGGTCCGACCGGTCTCGAGGGTGATCTCGAGCAGGCTGGCCGCCCGGTGCGCCTCGAGGGTCTCGTAGTGGGTGACGCTCGGCTTGCCGCTGGCCACGACGGCCCAGCGGTAGTCGTGGCTGGGGTGCCGGTCGATCGGCGCGTCCACGGTGCCGCGCAACGGGTCCGGGTGGCCCTGGACGAGAGCGTGGTAGGTCTTGTCGACCGTGCGCTCCTTGAACGCGCGCTTGAGCGCGGTGTAGGCCCGCTCGGACTTGGCCACGGCCATCAGCCCGCTGGTGCCGACGTCCAACCGGTGCACCACACCCTGCCGCTCGGCCGACCCGCTGGTGGAGATCCGGTAGCCGGCGCCGGCCAGACCGCCGACGACGGTCGGCCCGGACCAGCCGGGGCTCGGGTGAGCGGCCACGCCGACCGGCTTGTCGACCACGACCAGGTCGTCGTCGTCGTAGACCACGACCATGCCGGGCACCGGCTCGGCCACGATCTGTGGCGCGCCCGGGGGCGGCGGGATGGTCACGTCCAGCCAGGCCCCGGCCTGCACCCGGTCCGACTTGACCCCGGGGCTGCCGTCGACCAGCACGTCGCCGGCGCCGACCAGCTCGGCGGCCTTGGTGCGGGAGAAGCCGAACAGGCGGGCCAGCGCCGCGTCCAGCCGCTCGCCGGCGAGGCCGTCGGGCACGGGGAGCGTACGTCGGTCGGTCACTCATTGAGTATCGCTGACGGCTGCAGGTGCGCCGACCGGCCGTGCGCGCTACCTAGACTCGCCGCGTGTCCACCCCCGGCCGGCCGTTCCGCGTGCTCTACGTGTGCACCGGGAACATCTGCCGGTCGGCGGTGGCCGAGCGGCTGCTGCGTCGCGACCTGGCGGCCCGGCTGGGTGCGCAGTCCGAGCTGGTCCAGGTCGAGAGCGCGGGCGTGCGCGGGCTGGTCGGCGAGCCGATCGACCCGGACTCCGCCGCCGCCCTCACCGCTCTCGGTGGCAGCCCGGACGGCTTCGCGGCGCGGCGGCTCGACGCCGAGCTCGTGCAGGGCGCCGACCTCGTCATCACCGCGAACCGGAAGCACCGCGCCAACGTGGTGCGGCTGGACCCGAGCGCCGCCCGGCGGACCTTCACCATGCGCGAGCTGGCCTGGCTGGCCGACCTCGTCGACCTCGACGCCCTGCCCGCCTCGGACCCGCGGGCCCGGCTGGAGGCCGTCGTCGGCGAGGTCGCGGCGGCCCGGGGCAGCGTGCGCCCGGACGACCGGCACGACCTCGACGTCGAGGACCCCTACGGCTCACCGCCGGCGGTGCACCGGCGGACCACCGACGTCATCGCCGAGGCCACCGGCGCGACGGCCGGGCTGCTCGCGGCCGCTGCCGAGCCCGGGCTGGCTGCGTCGGTCGCCGGGGAGCGGGCGGCACGCAGCGGCAGGCCGGAGGCCCGGCGGACCCGGCCGGCACCACCTGCCCGAGGCGGTCGCCGCCGCACCTGGCGGATCGCACTGCTCGTCGTCGCGGCCCTGGTGCTCCTGCTGCTCGCCGCGGCCGCCTGGCTCGGCTGGACCGGGATGAAGGCCAAGCAGGAGCTGGACGACGCGCAACCGCTGGTCGGTGAGGTGCGGACCGCCGTCCTGCAGGGAGACACCGCGCGAACCAAGACCCTGGTGGCCGAGCTGCAGCAGCACACCGCGGCTGCACGGTCCCGGACGGGCGGCCCGGTGTGGTCGCTGGGTGCCCATCTCCCGGCGTACGGCGATGACCTGTCGGCCGTGCGGCAGGTGACGCTGTCCGTCGACGACGTCGCCCGACAGGTGCTGCCTCCGCTGGTCGGGGTCGCTGCAACGTTGCGACCTGAGGAGCTACGCACGGGCGGCGACCACATCGCGCTGCAGCCGTTGCGCGACGCCCAGCCCGCGCTGGCTACCGCGCTCACCCGGAGCCTGCGGGTGCAGCGCGACGTTGCCGCGATCGAGACGGTGGGGCTCGTGCCACAGGTCCGGTCGGCCGTGTCCGACCTGCGTGGCGACGTCACCGAGCTGGTCTCGACGACACGCGCGGGCCAGCAGGCAGCGCGGCTGATCCCGCCCATGCTCGGCGCCGACGGGCCTCGGCGGTACCTCCTCGCCTTCCAGACCAACGCCGAGGTGCGCGGCACCGGTGGGCTGCTGGGTGCCTACGGCATCCTGGAGGCGGACGACGGCGAGGTGCGGCTGCAGGCGCTGGGCAGCAACAGTGACCTCGACGACCCGCCCCGGCTGCCGGTCAACCTCGGCCCCGACTTCGTCCGGCTCTACGGCCAGGCGCCGAGGCTGTGGGTCAACGCCAATGCCAGCGCGCACTTCCCGTACGCAGCCCAGATCTGGCTGGCGTCCTGGGAGCGCCAGCACGGCCAGCGGCTGGACGGCGTGGTCGCGACCGACCCGGTGGCGCTGGGGTTCCTGCTGAAGGCGACCGGTCCGGTGCGGCTGCCCAGCGGGCAGGAGATCACGGCCGACAACGCGGCCTCTCTGATGCTCAGCGACGTCTATCGGCGGTACCCATCGTTCGACGACAACGACGCACGGGACCGCTACCTGCAGTCCGTGGCG
>JAVEDA010000400.1 GCA_030841195.1 Actinomycetota bacterium
GGGCGTGAGCGAGATCGACGTCGACGGCCTACGGCTGGACCGGGTGGCGACGATGCCTGACACGTTCAGCCGGTTGGCGACCGACCTGGGCGGTGACGGGCGGGTGGCACTGGCCCAGACTCCGCTCGACGTCGTCATGAGCCGGTCCCGAGGGACCGATCTCGCCACCGACGACGAGGAGGCCCGGCTGCTGCGCGACTTCACGCTTCCGGACGACCGCCAGTACCGCGCGTACGGGCTGGTCCGGCCGGGTCGCGGGGTCACCGAGGCCGAGCTGGACGCGATCGCCGGTGGTGACGGCCAGGTCACCGTGACGTCGAGCTCGCGCGCCTTCGACCTGCCGGAGCTGCGGGGGTCGCAGGCGCTCGACGGTGACCTGACGACCGCCTGGGTGCCCGGCGGAGCCTCGGTCGGTGAGTCGCTGCTCGTGCAGGCGCCGCCGCAACAGGTCGACCACGTCGACGTCAGCCAGGTGGCCTCACCCGGCGGCACCCTGACTGGCTGGGCCACCAAGGTCCGCGTAGAGGCCGGGCGGTCGAGCGCCGTCGAGGCCGTGGTCGGGCCCGGCCGCACAAGGATCCCGGTCCCCCCGACCCGGGCCGGTCGCCTCCGCCTCACCGTGCTGGCGACGAACAGCCCAGGTGCCGTGGTCCGGATCTCCGAGGTCGGCTTCGGGTCGGCGCAGGTGGCCCGTGACCCGGGTCGGGCGGCCAGGGAGTGCGTCACGGTCGGCAGCCTGGACGGCAACCCGCTGCAGGTGCGGGTGCTGGCACAGCCGGTGGGCACTGCGCCCGTCCTGGTGGGCCGGTGCCGCGACACCGACCTCGCCCTTCGCGCCGGACCGCACGAGCTGAGAGGGAACGCGAGCTGGGTGGCAGACCTGCTCGTGCTCCGCGACGAGCGTGGCGAGCAGGTCGTCACGCCCGGGCCAGTGCCCGAGGTCAGCGTCAGCAAGGGCTTCGGGCCTCGGTACACGGTGCATGCCGCGGGCAGCCAGGAGCCGTGGCTGCTCGTCGTCGGGCAGTCCCACGACCCGATCTGGTCGGCCCGGTCGGACAACGGTGGTCTGGGTGATCCGCTCGCGGTCGACGGCTATGCCAACGGCTGGGTCGTGCCGGCCGGCCGGTCCGGCACCATCCGGGCCGCCGTGTCAACGCAAACGGTCAGCACCGCGGCCCGGGTGGTCTCGTCCCTGGGCATCCTCGTGCTGCTCGTGATCGCATGCCTGCCGCGGCGACGGCCAGCGGGGGCTCCGCAGCAGGCCCCCGTCGCTGCCGTGCCTCGTCGTCCGTCGGAGGGTGTGGCCTGGCTGGCTGCCGCGGTCCTCGCGGGGGTCGGTCTCGGTGTCTGGGGCCTGGCGGCCGTCGCCGTCCTGGCTGCCTGGCACGCCGTGGACCGGCCCAAGGTCCGCGATGTCTCGGTGCTGGCCGTCGTCCTGCTCGTCGCGGTGCCGGTCGTCTGGGTCGCGGGCAACTGGTCCCGCTGGGGTGTGGTGAGCACCGACCTCGTCCTGGACAACCCGTGGCCGCACCGGGTGGCCGGTATCGGTTTGCTGGTCCTGCTCGTTGCCGTGGCCCGGTCCGAGCGGCCCTCGGTCGACGCCGGCGAGGGTGAGGAGTGACTCCGTTGCCCGGACGATCCGACGCCGCTCTCGTGTCCGTCGTGGTGACGACCCGCGACGTCGAGCGGACCCTCGAGGCGTGCCTGCGCTCGATCCGGGCGCAGGACCACCAGCCGCTCGAGCTCCTCGTGGTCGACAACTCCAGCACCGACCGGACCGGGGAGATCGCCGCACATCTGGCCGACGTCGTGCTGACCGGCGGCCCGGAGCGCAGCGCCCAGCGCAACCTCGGGGTGGCCACCGCCCGCGGCGAGTGGCTGCTGTGGATAGACGCCGACATGCTGCTGGCTCCTGATGTGGTCAGCAGCGCCCTCGCCGCGGCGGACCGAGCGGGAGCGGCCGCGGTGTCGATTCCGGAGACCACCGTCGGACCTGGGTTCTGGACGGCCTGCCGGGCTCTCGAGCGCTCCTGCTACCTGGACGACCCGTCGCTGTTCAACCCCCGGCTGCTGCGCCGTGAGCTGCTCACCGCGATGGGCGGCTTCGACGAGGCGATGGCCGGTCCGGAGGACGCGGACCTGCGGCTCCGGCTGGCGCAGCAGGGTGTGGTGGTGGCCCACGCGAGCGGCGTCATCGACCACGACGAGGGACGCCTCACCCTGCGCGACGTCCTGCGCAAGCGGATCTACTACGGCAGCTCGCTCCCGACCTTCGCCGCCAACAACCCTGGCGCGGTGCGCCGGCAGGCGATGGCGACGGTGCGCGCGTTCGTGCGGCACCGGCGTCGGCTCGCGGGCGACCCGGCGCACGCCGTCGGGCTGCTCGGGCTGCGCGCGCTCGAGGCGGCGGGCTACGCCGTGGGCGCGGCGCGCGTGGCGCGGGCGCGGCGCCGGTGACCCGACCCGACGCAGCCCCGGACTGCCAGGTCTGCGGCGGCGGGATGCGTCCCTGGCGGCTCGACCGTCGTAACAGCCTGCACCGCTGCGCGCGGTGCGGCCTCGTCCTCCGGGACCTGGTCGACGCGCCGGCCGGGGCCCGCGCCCCGGCGTACGGGGGCGACCCGGGTCTCGACCGGGTCCGGCTTTCCCTCACCTACCGCCGGCTGCGGCGGCTCGTGCCAGGTCGGGGTGCCCGGGTGTTCGAGGTCGGCTTCGGCACCGGCGCCCTGCTGCGGCGGTTCCTCGACGACGGCGCGACGGTGGCCGGCGCCGACCCGGGGTTGCTCGAGGTCGACGTGGACCCGGCTGTGGCGGCGGCGGGCGACCTGACGGCCGCACCGCTGGCGGACCGTCCGGGCGGCGGGAGTCACGACCTCGTCGTCGGCGTGCACGTGATCGAGCACGTCGCCGACCTGGCCGATTTCGCCGACGCCTGCTGTGACCTGCTCCGGCCGGGCGGTCGGCTGGTGCTGTTGACGCCGGCCGGTGACGGCGCCGGTCTGGCCTGGTTCCGCAGCCGCTGGTGGATGCTCGAGGACCCCACCCATGTGCGGTTCCTGACCGCCGACTCGGCCCGCCGGCTGCTCGAGAGTGCGGGACTTGTCGACGTCCGGGTCCGGCGACTGGTCCTCGACAGCGTGGGCGTCGAGGCGGCCAGCCTCGTGCGCGCCCTCCGCTGGAGACACCTGCCGGCGGCCGGTGTGCTGTCCTGGCCGGTCACCCGGGTGCTCGTCCTGGTCACCGCGCCGGTCGTCCTGGCCGTCCGGCTGCTCGTGCCGGCGGCGCGCCCGACGCTGGAAGTCATCGCCCGCTGTCCGGACCCGCAGCGATGACGGGGTCCGCGGCCGGGCGGACCCTCAGCCCCGGCGTCACGGGGCTGGTGGTCGGCACCCTCGCAGGGCTCGTCGCCCTCGGCCCGGCGCTCCGCCCCGGCTACCTGCTGGCCTACGACATGGTCTTCGTGCCGGACCAGCCGCTCACCGCGCGAGTACTCGGGACCGATGGCTCGGTGCCACGGGCGGTCCCCAACGACCTCGTGGTCGTGCTCGCCTCGACGGTCCTGCCGGGGGATGTGGTGCAGAAGGTGCTGCTGCTCGCGGCCTTCGTGCTGGCCGGCTGGGGAGTCGGCCGGCTGATGCCCACGCCGCTCGCGGCGGCGGTGGCCGCGGCGACGCTGTCCTGGAACGCCTACGTCTTCGAACGGCTGGCGATCGGTCACTGGGGCTTCCTGCTCGGGCTCGCCGCGCTGCCCTGGGCCGCCGGGGCCTGTGCTGACGTACGCCGGGGGCGAGCCGGTGCTGTCCCGCGGCTCTGCCTGGTGGTCGCCCTTGCCGGGCTCGCCGGCAGCACCGCCCTGGTGCTGGTGGCAGTCCTCGTGCTCGTCCTGCTGGCCTGGCCGGGGTGGCGCGACCGCGTCCGGCCCGGTGGGTGGGTCGCCCTGGCCACGCTGGGCTCGGCGGCTCCGTGGCTGGTGCCGGCGCTGCGCCAGGTCGGCTCGTCGCCCGCCGACCCCGCGGGCGTGGCGGCCTTCGCGGCCCGGGCGGACACCCCGCTGGGAGTGCTGCCGAGCCTGGTCACCACCGGCGGCATCTGGAACCGCGCGGTGTGGCCGGCCGAGCGCGGCGAGCTGCTGGTGGCCGTCGCCGCCTTGCTCCTGGTCGTGCTGGCCGTCGCGGCCGGGGCCGGCCCCTGGCGGCGGCTGGCCGGGGGCGTGGCGACCGCCGCGCTGGTCGCCGGCGCCGTCGGTCTGGTGGTCGCCGCCGCCGCGACCGTCCCCTGGCTGGAGCCGCTGGTGCGGCTGGTCGTAGTGCACGTGCCCGGCGGCGGCCTGGTCCGC
>JAVEDA010000482.1 GCA_030841195.1 Actinomycetota bacterium
GTCGAGGTGCTCAACGAGGCGGCGCCGCTGCCGTTCCAGATCGACGAGCACGTCGAGGTGGGCGAGGAGGTGCGGCTGAAGTACCGGTACCTGGACCTGCGCCGGCCGGCACCTGCGGCGGCGCTGCGGCTGCGCAGCGAGGTCAACCGGGTGGCGCGCGACGTGCTGCACGGGCGCGACTTCGTCGAGATCGAGACGCCCACCCTCACCCGGTCGACGCCCGAGGGTGCCCGCGACTTCCTGGTGCCCGCGCGGCTGTCGCCGGGCAGCTGGTACGCCCTGCCGCAGTCGCCGCAGCTGTTCAAGCAGCTGCTGATGGTGGCCGGGATGGAGCGCTACTTCCAGATCGCGCGGTGCTACCGGGACGAGGACTTCCGGGCCGACCGCCAGCCGGAGTTCACCCAGCTCGACATCGAGATGAGCTTCGTCGACCAGGACGACATCATCGAGCTGACCGAGAGGTTGCTCGCTGCCGTCTGGAAGCTGGTCGGGCACGAGATCGCCACTCCGCTGACCCGGATGACGTACGCCGACGCGATGCGCAAGTACGGCAGCGACAAGCCCGACCTGCGATTCGGCCAGCAGCTGGTCGAGTGCACCGAGTTCTTCGCGAGCACCCCGTTCCGGGTGTTCCAGGCGCCCTACGTCGGCGCCGTGGTGATGCCGGGCGGGGCATCGCAGTCCCGCAAGGAGCTCGACGGCTGGCAGGACTGGGCCAAGTCCCGCGGCGCGCGCGGACTGGCGTACGTGCTGATCGGGCCGGACGGCGAGCTCGGCGGCCCGACGGCGAAGAACCTGTCCGAGACCGAGCAGGCCGGGCTGGCCGCGCACGTCGGTGCCCAGCCGGGCGACGCGGTGTTCTTCGCGGCGGGGGAGACGACGCCGTCGCAGTCGCTGCTCGGGGCGGCTCGGCTCGAGATCGGCCGCCGCGGCGGGCTGATCGACGAGAACGAGTGGTCGTTCCTGTGGGTGGTCGACGCGCCGCTGTTCGAGCCGTCGGCCAAGGCCCGCGCCTCGGGCGACGTCGCGGTCGGCGCCGGTGCCTGGACGGCCGTGCACCACGCGTTCACGTCGCCGAAGCCGGAGTGGATCGACCGGTTCGAGGAGTCGCCGGGGGAGGCGCTGGCCTACGCCTACGACATCGTCTGCAACGGCAACGAGATCGGCGGCGGCTCGATCCGTATCCACCGGCGCGACGTGCAGGAGCGGGTCTTCGCGCTGATGGGCCTGACCGAGGCCGAGGCGCAGGAGAAGTTCGGCTTCCTGCTGGACGCCTTCGCCTACGGCGCCCCGCCGCACGGCGGCATCGCCTTCGGCTGGGACCGGATCTGCGCCCTGCTGTCCCGCACCGATTCGATCCGGGACGTGATCGCGTTCCCGAAGAGCGGCGGCGGCTTCGACCCGCTGACCGCGGCGCCGGCCCCGATCACCCCGGAACAGCGCAAGGAGGCCGGCGTCGACGCCGTCCCCGAGCCCCGCCAGTCCTGACCCCATACCGACGGTAGGTACGGTCGGCGGGTGGACCTGTTCGAGGACGCGGCCGACGCCCGGGGCTCGGCCGACAAGCCGCTAGCCGTGCGGATGCGGCCGGCGACCCTCGACGAGGTCGTCGGGCAGGACCACCTGCTGGTGCCCGGCTCGCCGCTGCGCCGGCTGGTGGCCGGCGAGGGCGGGGTGGCCGGTCCCGCCTCGGTGATCTTGTGGGGTCCGCCGGGGACCGGGAAGACGACCCTTGCCTACCTGGTGTCGTCGGCGACCGGGCGGGCGTTCACCGAGCTGTCCGCGGTCAACGCCGGGGTCAAGGACGTCCGGGCGGTGATCGAGCAGGCCCGGCGGCAGAGCGGGATGTCCGGGCGGGAGACGGTGCTGTTCATCGACGAGGTGCACCGCTTCTCCAAGACCCAGCAGGACGCGCTGCTGCCGGCGGTCGAGAACCGCTGGGTGACCCTGGTGGCCGCGACCACGGAGAACCCCTACTTCTCGATCGTCTCGCCGCTGCTGTCCAGGTCGCTGCTGCTCACGCTGGCATCGCTGGACGAGGCCGGGGTCGAGGAGGTCGTACGCCGGGCAGTGACCGACGAGCGGGGTCTGGGTGGAGCCGTCGAGGTCTCCGAGGAGGCGATGGCACACCTGCTGCGGGTGGCCGGCGGTGACGCGCGGCGGGCGCTGACGGCGCTCGAGGCGGGCGCCGGCGCGGCCCTGGCCACCGCGGGTGACGAGCGGCCAGCCGTGCTCGACGTACAGACCCTGGAGACGGCGGTGGACCGGGCGGCGCTGCGCTACGACCGCGACGGCGACCAGCACTACGACGTGATCTCGGCGTTCATCAAGTCGGTGCGCGGGTCCGACGTGGACGCCGCGCTGCACTACCTGGCCCGGATGATCGAGGCAGGGGAGGACCCGCGGTTCATCGCGCGGCGGTTGGTGATCCTCGCGTCGGAGGACATCGGACTGGCCGACCCCACGTCGCTGCTGGCTGCGGTGGCAGCAGCCGACGCGGTGGCCCTGATCGGGATGCCGGAGGGCCGGATCAACCTGGCGCAGGCGGTGATCCACCTGACCCTGGCGCCGAAGTCCAACGCGGTGATCACGGCGGTGGACGCGGCGATCGCCGACGTCAAGGCGGGGCTCGCCGGGCCGGTGCCCTCGCACCTGCGGGACGCGCACTACGGCGGCGCCGCCAAGATCGGCGCCGGTGGCGGCTACGTCTACCCGCACGCCGAGCCCGGCGGGGTGGCCGAGCAGCAGTACCCACCGGACGTCGTGCTGCCGCGCACCTACTACCGACCGACCCGCTACGGAGCTGAGGCCCGCCTCGCCGACCTCTGGGACAAGCTGCGCACCCTGGTCCGCGGCACCTGACCGCGCGCCGCGCGAGCCCGGCCCCCAAGATCCTTTGGACGCCGACGCACCACTCCGTCGGCGTGTCTGGTGCGCGAGCGTCCAGTTCGCGGTCACCAATGCGCTACCGGCGGCGGCAGCGGTCCCGGCTCCCAGGTCCAGCTGCCGCGCGGCGTTCGTTGGGCTCGGCGCCACCCGCTGACCAGCCGCAGCCGAGTGCGGCTGCGGAACCGGCCCAGGTCAGGGTTCGACACCCGCACCACCGTCAGGCCTGCGTCCTCGAAGTCCTCCTCCCGGGCGTTGTCCAATGCGTGCTGTGTCTCGGCCCGGTGGCCCGATCCGTCGTACTCACCCAGCAGTCCGGTCACCGGGTCGAGCAGGTCGCCGAGTCCTAGCAGGTGGCCGTCGCCGCTCTGCACGGCCGCGTTGACCTCAGGCGCCGGAAGGCCGCACTCCAGCAGCCAGAACAGCCGGAACGCCGTCTCGCGCGGCGACCGTGCCATCGGCGTGGCCAGTCGAAGAGCCGCGCGGACCCGCGGCGCGCCGAGCCACCGCGGGCGCGCGTCGGCGTAGCAGCGGACAGCATCGAGGAACTCGGGCCGTCCGCGGCTGAGTACGTCGAGGGCGGTCACCGCCTGAAGGAGGGAGCCGGTCCGCGCAATGTCGAATGCGGTCCGCACCGGCACCGTAAGGCACACGCCGGCAAGCTCGGTGACATCGCTCGGATCTAGCGGTGACCGCAGCGACCGCACACCCGGGCCGCGTCGTCGACGCAGGTGGGGCGGCAGGCACAGCAGCACCGGCAGCAGCTCGTCGCCGATCTGCCCGTCCAGCTCGGTCACAGCGCCGACCCGCGCGGCCGCCCAGCCCCCCAGCGCGCCGTCGGGCGGCAGGAGCCCGGCGGCGTCGAGGGCCCGTTGCAGCGGCAGCGCAGGATCGGTCGCGCTCCACACGTGCACGCCGCGGTACGGCGACCGCCACAGCGGCCCCGCGGCCTCGCGCCAGCCGATGCCGAGCAGGCTCAGCTCGCCGCGCGAGAGCGGATGGTCGAGATCCTCCGGGTAGGTCGCCATGCGAACCGACGATCGGCCTCGACATCACGGTCCCGACCGGCTCGGAGCCGATCTGTGGACGGAGCGGCACCGGCGTACCCCTGTGGACGAAGGTCGGCAAAGGGGGCCCGAGCTCCACTCAAGTGGACGCGTCTGCACCAGACACGCCGCAGGAGTGGTGCGTCGGCGTCCAAAGGATCTTGGGGGGGCAGTCCACGAATTCGACCCGCCCGAGGCCCGCGATAGGGTCGGGCGCATGTCGGTCGGAGACGTCGCGGGGCTCATCGCGGCCGTGGCGTTCGTGCTGCTGGTCGGGGTCCTGGCCATCCCGCTGGTCAAGCTCGGCGGGGTGTTCGACGAGACCCGCAGCATGATCAAGGGGGTCTCGGACGAGACCGTCCCGCTGCTCAGCGAGGTCACGACCACCGTCACCACGACCAACGCCCAGCTGGTGCGGGTCGACGCCATCACCTCCAACGTCCAGGCCGCGACAACCAACGTGAGCGCGCTGACCGCGCTGCTCGCGGCCACCCTCGGCGGCCCGGTGGTCAAGGTCGCAGCCTTCTCGTACGGCGTGCGCAGTGCCCTCGCGGACCGCCCCGGGGCCCGCACCCGGCGCAAGGTGGCCGACCAGACCCGGGCCAACAAGGCCGCCGCGCGCGCGGCGAAGCGGCGGAAGGCCGACTGATGCGGCGCCTGTTCTGGGTCGCCGTCGGGGCGGCCGCCGGGATCTATGCCGTCCGCAAGGTGCAGAAGACCATGCACGCGTACAGCCCGTCCGGCCTGGCCGAGCGGGCCGGAGGGTTCGGCGAGAGCATCACCGCCTTCGCCGAGGAGGTGCGGGCCGGCATGGCCGACCGCGAGGCCGAGCTGCGCGAGGCGCTGGGCATGGACGCCGCACACGACGCGCCGCTGAGCCCCGCCGAGGCCGCCGACCTGATCGACCACCCCGCAAGCGCCAGGAGACCCCGCTGATGGAGACCGCCGAGATCAAGCGTCGGTGGCTGCAGTTCTTCGGCGAGCGCGGCCACACCGTCGTGCCGAGCGCGTCGCTGCTGCTGGACGACCCGAACCTGCTGTTCGTCAACGCCGGCATGGTGCCGTTCAAGCCCTACCTGCTGGGCCAGGAGACGCCGCCGTACCTGCGTGCCACCAGCGTGCAGAAGTGCGTGCGCACCCTCGACATCGAGGAGGTCGGCAAGACCACCCGGCACGGCACGTTCTTCCAGATGAACGGCAACTTCTCCTTCGGCGACTACTTCAAGGAAGGCGCCATCGAGCTGGCCTGGGAGCTGGTCACCGGCTCGCAGACCGAGGGCTTCCTCGGCTTCGACCCCGCGACCGTCTGGGTCACCGTGCTCGACGGCGACGACGACGCCGCCCGCCTCTGGCGCAAGGTCGCCGGCCTGCCCGAGGAGCGCATCCAGCGGCGCGGCCTGGCCGACAACTACTGGCACATGGGCGTCCCCGGCCCGGGCGGGCCGTGCAGCGAGATCTACATCGACCGCGGGCCGGAGCACGGCCCCGACGGCGGCCCGGTCGTGGACGAGGACCGGTTCCTGGAGATC
>JAVEDA010000061.1 GCA_030841195.1 Actinomycetota bacterium
TCCGGATCTTGCCGTCCCAGTCCAGCGTCATGAACCGCCAGGTCGGGTCGACCAGCGGGTTGACGACGGTGAGGTCGAGCTTGTGCCGCTCGGCGATCGCGGCCCAGTAGTCGACGCTCGCACCGCCGAGCGGGTCGGCGCCGATCCGCACACCCGCGGCCCGGACCGCGTCCAGGTCGAGGGCTGCCGGCAGGTCGTCGACGTACGTCCCGAGGTAGTCGTAGGTCGCCGTGGTCGCGGCCGCGCGCGCACGGGCCAGCGTTACCCGGCGTACGTCGGTCAGCCCACCCCGCAGGATCTCGTTGGCCCGGTCCTGGATCCAGCCGGTGATGTCGCTGCCGGCGGGGCCGCCGTCCGGCGGGTTGTACTTGAAGCCGCCGTCGCGCGGTGGGTTGTGCGAGGGGGTGACCACGACACCGTCCGCACGATCCCGGCCGGTGCGGTCGCGGTTGTGCCGCAGGATCGCGTGCGACACGGCCGGGGTCGGCGTGTAGCGGTCACGGTCGTCGACGAGCACGGTGACGTCGTTGGCCGCGAACACCTCGAGCGCGGTGGCCCACGCGGGTTCGGACAACCCATGGGTGTCGCGCCCGAGGAACAGCGGTCCGGCCACACCGGCCGCGGCCCGGTGCTCGACGATCGCCTGGCTGGTGGCCGCGATGTGGTCGTCGTTGAAGGCGAGGTCCAGCGACGAGCCACGGTGCCCGGAGGTGCCGAAGGCGACCTGCTGCGCCGGCTCGGTGACGTCGGGATGACCGGTGAAGTAGGCCGTGACGAGCGCGGCGACGTCGACGAGGTCGGCAGCGGTGGCGGGCTGGCCTGCCCGCGGGTCGGTGCTCATGGCGGCAAGCGTGACAGACTTCCGGGACTGGTCGCGCGGGGAGGTGAGGCACGGTGTCCGACGGGCTGCTCCACCTGCCCGGTGAGGACCCTGAGCCGCTACCGAACCACCTCGACCTGGTGATGGCTGCGGCCGACGTCGGCTGGTTCGACTGGGACGTCCGCGCCGACTACCTCGTCTTCGACGACCGGATGTGCCGGCTGTTCGGGATCGACCCCGCGACCTTCGACCACCGGGTGGCCTCCTTCTGGGCGACGCTGCACCCGGACGACGCGCCCGAGGTCGAGGCCGCTGTGGCCTCGGCGCTCGACACCTGCAGCGACTACCAGGCCGAGTACCGCGTCCGGCTGCCCGACGGCCGGGTCCGGTGGGTGGAGGCCCGGGGCCGGGTCGAGCCGGGCGACGACGGGCTGGCCGAGCGGATGCTCGGAGTTGCCCGCGACTCCAGCGACCAACGGCTGGCCAAGGACACGGTGGCCCGCGCCCTCGAACACATGGCCGACGGTTTCCTCTCGGTCGACTCCGACTGGCGGGTCACCTACGTCAACCGCAACGCCGAGGTCTTCGTCGGGCCGATGGTCGAGGCGTCCGGCCGGATCCTGTGGGAGGTGTGGCCACACCTGGCCACGCCCGGCTACGAGCCACTGGTCCGCGAGGCCGCGCGCACCGGGACGCCGGACGTGTTCAGCAAGTACGTCGTCGAGGCCGACCGGTGGTTCCAGGTCCGGGTGGTGCCGCACCAGGACGGGCTGTCCTTCTTCGCCACCGATGTCACCGCGTCGAGAGCGGCTGAGCTGGAACGCGAGCGGTCACTCACCCGGCCGGACCAGGCCCGCGCGGTGCTCGCCTACAGCGCGGCGCTCGCCGAGGCCGACACCCTCGCCGACGTCATCGACGTCGTGGCCACGATGGTGCTGCCGGCCTTCGGCGCGACCGGGATGCTCGTGTCACTGCTGGAGTCGAACCGGCTCAAGCTGTCCGGCCACTCCGGCTACTCGGAGGGGGCGGTGGAGATGCTCGACGTGCTGAGCCCCGACGAAGACCTCCCCATCGCCGAGGTGCTGCGGACCCGCGACCCCTTGTTCCTGCCGTCGCGGGCCGCGTACTACGGCAAGTACCCGGGCCGCGAGGACCTGATCGAGGCGACCGGGAAGCAGGCCTGGGCGTTCCTCCCGCTCACCGTGTCGGGCCGGGCGCTCGGCAGCCTCACGGTCAGCTTCGACCTGCCCCGTGACTTCCCGCCGGACGAGCGTTCGTTGCTGGTGAGTGTGAGCGGGCTGCTGGCCCAGACCCTCGCCCGGGCCAGGCTGCGCGACCACGAGCGCACCCTGGCCGCCGAGCTGCAGCAGCAGCTGCTGCCCCGCGCGCTGCCGCGCCCGCAGGGGTTGGTCGCCACCGCCCGCTATCTGGCCGCCACCGACGGGATGGGGGTCGGCGGCGACTGGTACGACGTGCTGGAGCTGCCGGGCCACCGGGTCGCCCTCGTCATCGGCGACGTGCAGGGCCACACGATGCAGGCCGCCGCGGTGATGGGGCAGCTGCGCAACGCGCTGCGGGCCTACGCCGCCGAGGGTCACGAGCCAGCCGCGGTGATGTCCCGCACCAACCGACTGATGGTCGACCTCGACCCAGGGGTGTTCGCCACCTGTGCCATCGTCTCGGTCGACCTGCGCTCGTCGCAGACCCAGCTGGTGCTGGCCGGTCACCCGCCGCCGGTCCGGCGCTCGGCGGACGGCGCCACCTCGGTGCTCGAGGCACCGATCGGGCCACCGCTGGGCGTCGTCCAGGGCGAGGAGTACGCATCCGGCGTCGTCACCCTGGACCGCGGCGACACCGTCGTACTGTTCACCGACGGGCTGGTCGAGGACGCGGCCCGGACCTTCGACGAGGGCCTGGCGTCGGTGCTGCGGACGCTGGCCGCCGCAGCCACCGACGACCTCGAGCTGCTCGCGGACTTGCTGATCGGCACGGCCGTCGACCCGGACCACCGCTCCGACGACATCGCCATGCTGGTGGTGCGCCACGAGGGCCTGCCCGCGGAGGCCCGCCCGGTGCCTGCCCGGACCTCGATCGACCGGCGAGACCCCCGGGCGGCTCGGGCGGCCCGGGACTTCATCGCCGCCCATGTGGCCGGCCCCGAGCTGGCCGAGCTGCGCGAGACCGCCGTGCTGCTCGTCTCCGAGGTGGTCACCAACGCGCTGCGCCACACCCACGGCCGGGTCGACCTCGAGCTGTGGCGGTTCGCCGACCGGGTGCGGGTCGAGGTGTCCGACGAGACCTCACGCGGCCCGGTGCCGGCCGGCGGCGACCTGCTCGACGAGTCGGGTCGCGGCGTGCCGCTGATGGACGCCCTCAGCGACCGGTGGGGCACCTCGCCGCACGGCGCCGGCAAGGTCGTCTGGTTCGAGCTCGACCTGCCGCTCGCCTGACACCTGACCGGCGGCGCGCGGCCGTGCCGCTCGTTTCAGCCGGATCGGATGCGGGTTCGGGTTCGGGTTCTCGGTGACCGAATCCGTATCCAATGCGCCGAGATCGCCGCCGATCATGAGACGGCTC
>JAVEDA010000490.1 GCA_030841195.1 Actinomycetota bacterium
GGCCACGAGGCGTTCGCGTCGCATGCGGTGGCCTCGCTGCTCGACCCGCTGGGCCACGACGCGAACGAGGCGCTGGAGACGATCGGCGTCCTGCTCCAGATCGCCGTGGTGCTGGGCTTCCTGGTGCTGGTCGTCTACTCCAAGCACCTGCACATCTTCCTGGCGCCGCTGAACGTGCTGACCAAGCGCGAGCCGGACGCGCTCGGCCCGCTGCAGCCGATCATGGTCCACGGCAAGCCGATCGACTTCGAGAACCTCGACGAGCTGGACGAAGACACCGTCTTCGGCCGCGGCAAGGTCGAGGACTTCACCTGGAAGGGGATGCTCGACTTCGCGACCTGCACCGAGTGCGGGCGCTGCCAGGACCAGTGCCCGGCCTGGAACACCGGGAAGCCGCTGTCGCCCAAGCTGGTGATCATGGACCTGCGGGACCACCTGTTCGCCAAGGGTGCAGGTGACGAGGCCGAGGCCGCCCGGCCGCTGGTCGGCACCGCCGAGCAGGGCGGCGTGATCGACCCGGACGTGCTCTGGTCGTGCACTACCTGCGGCGCCTGCGTCGAGCAATGCCCGGTCGACATCGAGCACGTGGACCACATCGTCGACATGCGCCGGTTCCAGGTGCTGGTCGAGTCGTCGTTCCCGTCGGAGGCGGGCACGATGCTGAAGAACCTGGAGAACAAGGGCAACCCGTGGGGCATGTCCTCCCGAGCCCGCCTCGAGTGGACCCAGGGGCTGGACTTCGAGGTCCCGGTCTTCGGTCAGGACGTCGAGGACCTTGCTGACGTCGACTACCTCTACTGGGTCGGCTGCGCCGGTGCTCTGGAGGACCGGGCCAAGAAGACGACCCGGGCGTTCGCCGAGCTGCTGCACATCGCCGGCGTGAACTTCGCCGTGCTCGGCGAGGCCGAGGCCTGCTCCGGGGACCCGGCCCGGCGGCTGGGCAACGAGTTCGTCTTCCAGATGCTGGCCCAGCAGAACGTCGAGACCCTCAACGAGGCCGGCGCCGACAAGACCGTGATCGTCGCGACCTGCCCGCACTGCTTCAACTCGCTGTCCCGCGAGTACCCGCAGGTGGGCGGCAACTACGAGGTCGTGCACCACACCCAGCTGCTGGACCGGCTGGTGCAAGAGGGTCGCCTCACTCCGGTGACTCCCATCGACCAGCTGGTGACCTACCACGACCCGTGCTACCTGGGCAGGCACAACAAGGTCTACACACCGCCCCGGGAGATCCTCGCCTCGGTGCCCGGCATGCGCACCGAGGAGATGCACCGGTGCAAGGAGCGCGGCTTCTGCTGCGGCGCCGGCGGGGCCCGGATGTGGATGGAGGAGAAGATCGGCAAGCGGGTCAACGTCGAGCGGGTCGACGAGGCGCTCGCCCTGGACCCCGACGTCGTCTCGACCGCCTGCCCGTTCTGCCTGGTGATGCTCGGTGACGCGGTGACCGCCAAGAAGTCGGACGGCAGTGCCCGCGAGGACGTCGAGGTGCTTGACGTCAGCCAGCTGCTGCTGCGCTCGGTGCACCGCAACATCCAGACGGTGCCGGTCGGCGACGACTGAGCCCTGCGCTCGGTCGGGCGGGTAGCCCCGGCTGTAGTAGCCCGGCGCAGACCGACCGTCGAGTGGCGCCCCGGCCGCGGAGTAGCCCGGCGCAACCGACCGTCGAGTGGCGCGATCTGGTGGCGACACGCCGGGCTGAACCACGAGGTCGCGCCACTCAACCGGCGGCAGGCACCGATCCAGGGTGGAGCTTGCGGCGAGGCCTCAGATGACGGTGCGGTGGAAGTTCTGGAACGACTTGGACGGCGTCGGACCGCGCTGGCCCTGGTAGCGGGAGCCCTCGGCACCCGAGCCGTAGGGCGCCTCGGCCGGACTGGTCAGCCGGAAGAAGCACAGCTGGCCGATCTTCATGCCGGGCCACAGCTTGATCGGCAGGGTGGCGACGTTGGAGAGCTCGAGGGTCACGTGCCCGGAGAAGCCGGCATCGATGAAGCCCGCCGTCGAGTGGGTGAGCAGCCCGAGACGGCCGAGCGAGCTGTTGTGGGTCGGGATGTAGCGCTCGCCGGCGAGGAACATCCCGTCGGCCGCGTCGACCTCGATACAGCGGACGGGCACCGAGGCGATCGGGCGCGCGGCGACGATGCCGCGGTGGGCGTGCTCGCGCGAGTCGGTCTTCAGGCGGGCGAGCTTGCGGGCGAGACGGAACACCGGCAACCGGGGCGTGAACTTGACCTGGAAGCAGGGACCACAGTCGATGCCGTTCAACATCGCACGCTTCTTGCGCACGACCGGACGCAGGCCGAGGCTCGCCGCGAGCTCGGCCACCGCGTTGCTGAGCTCCTCCCGCATGTTGGAGAACTCGCAGCGGCCGAAGACGTCGACGTAACCGTCGCTGTCCATCAGGCCCTGCAGCAGAGCGAGCCGCTGCTCGGCGCTGGCGACCCTGTACACCTCAGGCACTCGGCCACCAGCTGCCTCGATGTGCCGCAGCACCTCGTCGTCCCGGGGCGCGCAGGTGATCTCGGCCTTCGTCGACGTGCCGTCGCCCAGCCAGACGCCGAGGACGTACGGGTCGACGGGTAGGTCTCGCTGCGGGTAGTCGACGGGTGCTGTCAGGGCGACGTGGTGGTTCACCTCATTGCGGACGCGGAGGCTGGCCGCGATCTGCGCCGTCGTACGGACCGACGATCCGCGGCGGCCGTGTTCGCGCTCGGACTTGGACGTGGTCAGCCACTGGTGGGACGCATCGGCGATGAGGACCGAGTGGTCGGAGAACTCAACCTCGAAGCACGGCCGGGTGGTCATGACCTCGGTCGCGGCCACCACCCGTCGCGGCCTGCCGTCGGGACCGAACACCTGGTCGCCGATCCGGATCGCGCCCATCGTCGTCCAGCCCGACGGCGTCGGGATCGGCGTCGAGATCGCGAGTGCCTTGCCCTCGAGCCTGGCGGACACGTCGTCGGGCAGGGAGACGACCTCGTAGGTCGACCCAAGCACGAACTCCCCCGGGTGCAGGATGAACGGCTCGTCGCCGTCCGGCTCTACCAGCCGGGTCAGCTCGGCCTGCTCCACCGCTGGGTCGATGTGCGGGTAGCGGTGGTTCTCGAAGACCCGGAAGTAGCGGTCGATCCGGACGTCCACGCTGGAGGGCTGCACCATGGCCGGGTCGTACGGGTCCAGCGCGATCCGGCCGGAGGCGATCGCGGCGCGGATGTCCTTGTCCGAGAGCAGCACGGGACGACCCTAGCGGCGCCCTCGGACCCAACCCTGCAAGGCGCTAACATGTCCCAGTTCCACCCGGCGGGTGTAGTTCAATGGCAGAACATCAGCTTCCCAAGCTGACAGTGCGAGTTCGATTCTCGTCACCCGCTCCAACTATCGCCCGAGGTCAGAGCTCCCCCCCAGCTGTCGACTATGACAAGTTGCGCTCGGTGGAAGGACCGTCTGGCACACGAAGTTCCGCGCCGGCCGGGCTGCGCCGCCCCGCGGGCCCTGGACTCCAGCGACGGACAAGCACTGCCCGGTGGCTCAGTTCTCCGACCCGGAGATACCTCGGATCAGCGGACGGGTGACGTCGTACATCTCCCGGTAGCGCAGGAACCGCTCCTTGTGCAGCGCCGCCGTCCCAGCATCTGGTTCCACCACCGTCTGGACCGGATTCCAGTGCCGGGTCTGCTCCTCGCTGACCCCG
Source organism: Actinomycetota bacterium (assembly GCA_030841195.1). GTDB lineage: Bacteria > Actinomycetota > Actinomycetes > JACCUZ01 > JACCUZ01 > JAVEDA01. The sequence continues at coordinate 3,692 of JAVEDA010000490.1, forward strand.
CCGGTGGCGATCGCCGCGAGCATCGCATCGCCGTAGCTGGCTCCTACCGTCTCGCGGGGCACGTCCTGCGGCATGCCCGTGACGTCGCTGACGATCTGGGTCCATAGCCCGCCGGTCGTGCCTCCGCCGACCGCGATCAGGCGGTCCACCTCGGCACCGGCTTCGCGCATCGCCTCGAGGTTGTGCCGGACTCCGTAAGCCACGCCCTCGAGCACGGCTCGGTAAACGTGTCCTCGGCTGTGATGCAGCGTAAGGCCGGCGAGCACGCCGCGCGCACCACTGTCGAACACCGGCGTGCGCTCGCCCGCGAAGTACGGCAACAGGAGCAGACCGTCGGAGCCGGCGGGCACCTGTGCCGCCTCGGCGGTGAGCTCGCTGAAACCGGCTCCCGTCATCCGTGACCACCACTCGGTGATCGTCCCGGAGGTGGCCATGCCGGCCGCAAGGCAGCTGGTGTCGGGGCGAAGACCGCGGGTGGGCCATAGCTGTCGCGACGGTCGCCAGATGTCGGTCATGGCGACGAGGAACATGGTGGAGCCGTACATCACCATGACGTCGCCGGGGTCGCGGGCAAGAACGCTCTCGGCCTCGGCCCAGGCGTCGATCGTGCCCGCCGTGACCGGAGTGCCGGCCGGGATCCCCGTGGCGTCGGAGGCTTGCTGCGACACCTCGCCGACCACGTCGCCGGCCCAGCACAGCTGCGGCGGTAGGACGTCCGGCGCGATCTCGGACCAGCGCGCGGTGTCCCAGCGGGCAGCCGGCTGGTCGTAGAGGGGGCTGCACTGGCTGGCCGACTGGTGGTCCAGCATGTACCGCCCGGTCAGGCGGTGGACCAGGAACGAGCTCGCCATGAAGAACATCCGGGTGCGTGCCCAGACGGCTGGCTCGTGCTCGGCAAGCCAGACCATCTTCGGCCCGACTGCCTGCGAGGTGAGCACGGCGCCTGTGGAGGCGATCTGCTCTTCTCCAAGCCGCTCGGTCATGGCGCGCACCTGTGCTTCGGCGCGAGTGTCGATGCCGTACAGGATCGCCGGACGCAGCGGGCGGCCGTCGGCATCGGCGGGCAACAGGCACGGGCCGATGCCACTGACAGCGACCGCCGCAGGCGGCTCGTCGAGTCCTCGCACGACCTCGGAGACGCAGTCGCGGAAGTCCGCCCACCAGAGGGTCTCAGCATCGTGCTCGAACCAGCCCGGCTGCGGCGAGGATGTGGAATGCCGTCGCTCAGCCCGCCCGAGGACCCGGCCTTCCGACGACACCGCGACCGCCTTGGTGGTCGCCGTGCCGACGTCGACACCGAGGAAGATCGCCATCGTCAGAGGAGGGGGGCGCCGTCGGCGCGGGCACCGCAGACGTTGACCCGCATGCCGAGCTCGGCCGCGGTCAACGCCTTCGCCGCCAGGACCCGGTTTGCGGCGGCCGAGTCGTCTGCGTAGGCGACCTGGATGTGGTTGGACCGGTGCCTGGCCATGAACTGGTCCCGGTTCACGCCGTGCAGCACCGCGTGCATGATCGGCCACTCGGGGGTCGTCTGGGCCCAACGGCGCTCGGTCTCCGTCTTGGGGAGCTCGACGACGCTGGCCCGACCCAGGTCCATGTTCAGTGCCCCGCCCTCGACGAAGATTCGGGACCAGACCAGCTCGCCCGGGCGGGCGATGCCGCGCACGGATCCGCCGCCCAGACGGAAGTACAGAGCCGGCTGCCGCATCGAGTCCGTTCCGGCGTACCCCCCGATGTGGTGCGCGGGCGGGGCCGGCCCGGAGATCTCGAACACCCAGACGAACTCGTCGGTCGTGCCGCTCTCGTCGTGGTCGCCCCACCGGACGTCGTGCAACGTGGTCTCTACTGGTTGACCGAGCTCCAGGTGCAGCCGGTGGGTCAACAAGGCGTCGAGACCGGCGCACTCGTCGGCCTCGTTGAAGTGCACGACCGGCAGCCCCGGCCGTACCGGGCTCCCGCTGTCGCCCAGGACCTCGGGTCGGTCACCGTTGTTCAGCAGACCCTCGGCCAGATCGGAGGCGGGGAGGACGTCGGCCAGGCCGAGCTGGTACTGCGTGCCGATCACGTCGACGCCGAACCGGTCTGCAATCCGAGCGATAGCCGCGTACATCCGCAATTGCAGCAGCACCTGCCGTTCGGTGAGCTCGGTGGACTCGTCGGTGCCGAAGTGGAAGGTCATGCCCTTCGCGAGCAGCC
>JAVEDA010000031.1 GCA_030841195.1 Actinomycetota bacterium
CGGGCGGCCGGCGGGTGGCGGTAGTGGTCACGGTCGACGATTCTCCCCCATCCGCGCCCCGCCCCGCACCGCCCGGCGCCCGGCCTCCCTCAAAATGATCACGGTTCCGTGATCGTTGGTGGTCAACCGCGATGAATTCGGCACGGTCGAGCACAGAACGGCGCGGTAGGGCTCTCACTGGAAACGGTGACGCCGCCGCACACGGGCGTGCCCGCCACCTGCCGCCGCCCGACGATCGCGACCCGGCAGGATGGGGGCGTGGACCAGACCCGGCGGGAGCGGTTCGGCGCTGCGTCACGCGACGCCGCCCGGGTCACCCGCTCGGGGGCGATGCGCACCGCCCGCGGCATCCGGCGGGTGACCCACGCCAAGGGAGCCGGCGAGTCCGGGCTGGGGCGACTGATCGAGCTGCACGGCGTCAACACGGCCGGCGACGCCATGGTGGCGGTCGCCTTGGCCAACACCCTGTTCTTCTCGGTGCCGACGGGTGAGGCGCGCGGCCGGGTGGCGCTCTACCTGATCATCACGATGGCCCCGTTCGCGGTGATGGCCCCCATCATCGGGCCGCTGCTGGACCGGTTCCGGCACGGCCGGCGGTACGCCATCGCGACGACGATGCTGGCCCGCTGCTTCGCCACCTGGGTGCTCGCGGGCGCCGTGGCCAGCGGCGGGCTCTCGCTCTACCCGGCGGCGTTCGCCTGTCTGGTCGCGTCCAAGGCGTACGGCGTGACGAGGTCGGCCACGGTGCCGCGGCTGCTGCCGGAGGGCGGCACCCTGGTCACCGTCAACGCCCGCATCTCGCTGGCCGGCATCGTCTCCGGCTCGCTCGGCGCCGCGCTCGCCGGACTGCTGTCGTTGATCGGGCCGGCCTGGCCGCTGCGGGTTGCCTTCCTGGTGTTCGGCGCGGGTATCGTGCTCGCGCTCCGGCTGCCCGCGAAGGTCGACTCCACGGTGGGCGAGACGCCGACCACCCTGTCGCTCGACGACACCGGACCGATCCCCCGGCGCTCCAGCGTCGGCTCAGCAGTCGTCATCGCCCTGCGTGCCAACGGAGCGCTGCGGGCCTTCTCCGGCTTCCTGCTCATGTTCCTCGCGTTCCTGCTGCGCGAGAACCCGGTGGGCCAGCTGGACGACACCCTGGCGCTCGGTCTCGTCGCCGGTGCCGCAGCGATCGGGAACGCGGGCGGTACGACGATCGGGTCCCGGCTGCGCACCCGGTCCCCGCTGACGGTGATCGTCGTGGTCCTCGGCATCGTCACCGCTGCGGCGCTGGCCGGCGCGTTGGTCTACGGCGTCGTCACCGTGCTGGCGGTCGGGTTCGCAGCAGGCTTCGCCCAGTCCCTCGGCAAGCTGTCGCTGGACGCCATCGTCCAGCGCGACGTGCCAGAGGCGGTGCGGACCTCGGCTTTCGCCCGGTCCGAGACGCTGCTGCAGCTCTCCTGGGTCGTCGGCGGGGCGATCGGGATCGTGCTGCCGCTGAACGGTCAGCTGGGGCTGGGTATTGCGGCCGCTGGGCTGATGGGCATGCTGGTCTGGACAGCGCGGTCGATCGCGCTGCGCCGGCGGGAGAAGGGACAGCACTGATGGAGCGTCGACGGCTTGGCCGGACAGGTCACGAGAGCTCAGTCCTGATCTACGGGGCGGCCGCGCTCGGCGACGTCACACAGGATGTCGCCGACGCCTCCGTGCAGGAGGCCCTGGACGCCGGCATCAACCACCTGGACGTCGCCGCGTCCTACGGTGACGCCGAGCTGCGGCTCGGCCCGTGGATGCCGCGGATCCGTGGCGACATCTTTCTCGCCACCAAGACCGGCGACCGGGACGCTGAAGGGGCCTGGGCCTCGGTCAACCGGTCGCTGGAGCGGCTGCAGACCGACCATGTCGACCTGATCCAGCTGCACGCCGTCGGCGACCTGGACGAGCTGGACAAGGTCACCGCACGCGGCGGTGCACTCGAGTCGGCGCTGAGGGCCGTGGACGAGGGCCTTGCGGGAGCCGTCGGCATCACCGGCCACGGCGACCAGGCGCCGTCGACGCACCTCGAGGCACTTCGGCGGCACCCGTTCGCCACCGTGCTCACCCCGATGAACGTCGTGCTGCACCAGGACGCCGCCTTCCGGTCGGCGTACGAGGAGCTGGCCGCCGAGATAGCCCGGCAGGACGCGGCACTGATGCTCATCAAGACCGTTGCCCGGCAGAACTGGCCGGCGCCACCCGGCGAGCACTCGACGGCCGAGGGCCACGAGTACACCACCTGGTACCAGCCGTGGGACGACCAGCGCACCATCACCGCCGCCGTCTCGTGGGCGCTGTCGCTACCCGGTGTCACCGGTCTGGCAACTCCTGGCGACGTTGGCCTGCTCGGGATGGTCGTGAACGCGGAGCGGGACCGGGTCGATCCGGACGACGGTGCCCAGATCCTCGGCGCCGAGCCGGCGTACAGCTCGCCGTTCGTCGACATGCCGATCTGAAAGGTTTACCAACCCTTGGCTCGACGCGGCAGTTGATCGAGCGCACCTTCAGGACAAGCGCGTGGACGGGGCCCCGCGGGGAGTTTTGGAGGGGGCCGAGCCATGCGCGGACTTCGTCGTCGGACTGCACTGCTGGTGGCGATCGGGACGGCGCTCGGAGCACAGGTCCTCGGAGCGGTGCCGTCGGCGGCGGCCGGGAACTGCGTCCGGTGGACGCCGACCACGGGCGTGTTCTACGACGTCACCGTGTGCATCGACATCCCCACCCCCGGATCCACCATCTCGGGTAGGACCGAGATCACGGCGACGGTGACCTTCAACGCCCCCACGACCGTCGTCCTCGACCGGATGGTGTTCTTCCGGGGGGCGTCGACGGCCGCCACGGCCTACCTGCTCGCCGACCACGACGCGCCGTACCGGATGGTGCTCGACACCACGCGATATCCCAACGGCACCACGACGTTCACCGCGCGACCGGTCTTCGTTGGCGGCGCGGTGCCGCAGCCGGTCAACACGCAGGTGACCATCGACAACCCCGCACCACCTCCGCCCGACGACGAGACGTTCACGCCACGAGTCGGTGGCCCGCAGGAACCCGGCGAGCGGTTCCGCCTCGCGGCGGTCGGCGACGGCGTCGACGGTTCACCCGAGTCGCACGGCGTCGTCGACGTCATCGCTGCGGCGCACCCCGATGCGTTCGCGTACCTCGGGGACGTCTACGACCGCGGCACCCCGACCGAGTTCGACACCTGGTACGACGACCCCGACGGCTACGGGCAGTTCGCAGACATCACCAACCCGACGGTCGGCAACCACGAGTACATGCAGTCGGACACGGCCGCACCGTATTTCGCCTTCTGGCACCACATCCCGCACTCGTACAGCTACGACGTGGACGGCTGGCACGTCGTGGTGCTGGACTCGACAGTTGAGTTCGCGCAGCTCGGGGTCAATTCTGCCCAATACCGGTGGCTGGTGAGTGACCTGGACGCGCACCCGAGCACCTGCACGATGATGTACGCGCACCACCCCCGCTGGTCGGCGGTCGACGGTGTGAGCCGGACCGGTTTCCAGCCGATGTGGGAAC
>JAVEDA010000075.1 GCA_030841195.1 Actinomycetota bacterium
CGTCGGTGGCGAGGCTGGACCGCGCGTAGGTGGCCGGGGTCCGGATGTACGTCGGTAGGGCGTCGTGCAGCGAGGCAAGGCCACCGCGGAAGTACGAGTACGCGGTGCTGCTCTTGGTCATGTCCCAGTAGTCGTACAAGGCCACGATGGCGTCGACGTGGGCGCGCAGCAGCTGGGACGGCTGGGAGCCGTCCGGGTACTGCTCGAACCAGAGGTACCCCGAGAAGTCCAGGAACGCCGACCAGGGCCGCGGGGCGGGATACCCGTAGTCGCGCACCGTCGTGAGCGCGCGGTAGACCTGGCCCGCCTGGTCGCGCCACTTCTGCTGCCCCGTCTCGGCGTGCAGACGGGTCAACGCGCTCAGAGCCAGGGCCTGCCCCTCGGCGGAGTGCCAGGGCCGTGGCAGCGGCTGGCCGAACGCGTCCTTGCGGGCGGTGTTGTACGTGAGGAAGCCGTTGCGGGCCGTCGCCATCGCCCGGTTGACCGCCGACTCGGCGCGCTGCAGCCAGACCTTGTCACCGCCGGTGCGGTAACGGTCCAGCGCCGCCAGCGCGAAGCCGGCGTCCTGGGTCGGGTCGGCAGCACCGGGGCCGGCGGTGGGCAGGCCGGCGGCGGTGACGGCTAGCGGTGCGGTCTGGCCGGGGCGCAACGCAAGATCCACCGGGACGGGGGAGTACGCGTCCACTCCTGGCCGGGCCGTGACCGGGTGCACGACGAAGTAGGGAACCGCGTCGTCCCGGTCGAAGAGCCTGCTGTAGCGCGCCAGCACTGTGGACCCCGTCAGCCTGGCTAGCATCCCGAGCTCGGTGGTCGCGACGAGATGCTCGCGCAGGTTGCGGTTGCCGGCCGCAAGGCTGCTCACCGAGATCCGGCCCGGCACGCGGTAGCGGGGCAGGTACTTCGCGAGCGTCGCGATCGTTCCTTCGAAGAGCGTGCGAGCGGCGTGCCGGTCCTTGCCGGCGTGGGCCAGCACCCGCTGGTAGTCGTAGACGCCGAACGCGGTGGTGAGCTGCTCGGTGAGGACGGCCACCGTGTCCAGACCCTCGCTGAACCGGTCGAACCAGAGGTAGCCGTCCGGGTCCACGCTGGTCAGCCAGTGCAACGGCGCGGGCCTGCTGCCGGAGAAGAAGCCACGGAACGCATAGACGGCCGCGAACACCTCCGCGGCCGGGCGCCGCCAGCGCGCCTGTCCGGTGAGCTCGTAGATCCGGGCCAGGGCACTCAGCGCCAGGCCCTGGGTCGAGGCCGCGTACCACGGCGGGTCGATGGTCCGGCCGAGAACGTCGATCACCTGGTTCGGGTGCGCGAGGAAGCCGGACGGCGACCGGGTGACCAGGTCGTCGAGGGCGCGCGACGCGGCGCGCAGCCAGCGGGGGTCGCGCTGCTCGTCGTACCTGTTCAAGGCTCCGAGGACGTAGCGGAGGATCGTGTCGGGATCGGCGGGATCGGACCCCACCCGGACCCGGCCGCGGGCGTCGAGGTGCGCGGCCGCCGGGAGCACGGGGGTGAAACCGAGGACAGCCGGCGCAGCCGCGTAGACGTCGGTGTCCCAGTGCACCGTCGCGAGCGAGGCGCGCTGGAAGTCGGGGACCAAGGCGTCGTTTCGACGATCCACCCAGACGGCGGCGGAGGCTGTCACGTCGAGCACGAGGGTGAGGACGACGATCAGCGCCAGCCGCCCCAGCGAGGTGGCCGGGAGCCGGGCCCAGACCGAGGACAGGCGGGCCGTCACGGGGCGCCGCTGCGGGGGTGCTGTGGTCATGTCCTCTTCTGTGTTCCGACGGTGGCCGGTGGACGACGATACCCGCTGGTCAGGTGCCGTCCTGCCCGCGCAGGGGTCGGCCCGGCCGCCCGGTAGCGTCGGCCACCCGCCCGCTACGAGGAGCTGATGGTGACCCGCTTGGACCTGCTCGTCGTCGCCGATCACGTCGGTGGCGGTCTCGGTGCGTCAGCGGTCGCCCACAGCGAGTGGTTCGCGGCCCGGGGGTGGGCGGTCGGCCTGGCGGCGCCGCACCAGTCGGCCGGCGAACAGGCGGGGGTACGCCGGCTGCCGCTGCCGATCGCGGGCAGCGCCCTGGACGCGGGGGCGGTGCGCGCGGCGGCGCGGGAGCTGCGGCGCCTGGTGACGGAGACCCGGCCGGCCGTGGTGCACGTGCACGGCACCCGCTCGCAGCTGCTCTGCCTGCTCGCCGGCCGCCTGCCCTACGTCACGATGCACGGCGCGGGTGGCCGGGTGCCCGGCCAGCGGCCGGCGGGAACGGCCCTGCGGGCCCTCGGCCGGGCGGTCGCGCCGCGGCTGGCGCGGGCTGCGTACAGCGCGTCGCCCTCCGGTCGAGCCTGGCGGACCGTCCTGCACGCCAGTCCCCGGCTGGCCGAGATGGAGCAGGTCGGGCCGGTGGCCGGGGGCTCGACGCCGGTCTTCCTGTGGCTCGGGCGGCTGGACCAGCCGAAGGAGCCGATGACCTTCGTCCGGGCCTGTGCGCTGGCCGCCGAGCGGGTCGACCTGCGCGGTGTCGTCGTCGGCGACGGCCCGCAGCGCGCCGAGCTGGCCGCCGAGGCCGAGCGGCTGGGTGCTCCGGTGTCGTTCGTGGGTGCGACCGACGACGTGGCCACCCAGATGGAAGCCGCGTGGGCACTCTGCCTGTTCAGCGGCTTCGAGGGGGTCCCGTTCTCGGTCCAGGAGGCCATGTGGGCCGGCCGGCCGGTCGTGCTGTCGCCGCTGCCGAGCCTGCGCTGGTTCGCGGGCTCGGCGGCGAGCTACGCAGGGGATGTCGCGGCCGCGGCCGACCTGATGGTGGCCCTGGCCGCTCCGGACGTGGCTCGGGCGCGTGGTGAGGACGCCCAGGAGCGGGTCCGCGGTCTGCTCAGCCCGGACGACCCGTTCCCCCGCTACCTGCGGGACTACGGCCCGGCGATGACGTCGCGGTAGATCTGGATCTGCGCCGCGGTGACCACTGACGGCGCATAGGTGTCGAGGTAGCGCTCGCGGGCTCGAGCACCTCGGTGGGCCAGGTCACCCGCGGCTGCCGCGCTGAGGGTGGCCGCCAGGTCGTCGACGGCGGGTGCTGCCAGCCAGCCCACGCCGGCGTCCACGACCGCCTCCAGGCCCCCGCCCCGGCTGGCCACGACCGGCCGGCCGTGGGCGAACGCCTCGAGCACCACCAGCGGCAGTGCCTCGGGGGCGGTCGAGGGCACCACGACAGCTGCGCAGCCACGGATGGCGGCTGCGACCGACGTACCGGTGAGCCGGCCGGTGGCGCGCACCGCGCCGTGGGAGCGGGCCGCCGCGGCAGCCACGGCCGGTGCCTCGGGGCCGTCACCGACGACGGTGAGGCTGCCGAACGGTCGCCCGGCCCGCTCCCATGCCTCCAGCAGGAGCGGAACGCCCTTCTCCGCCGTGATCCGCCCCACGAACAGCAGACCGTCGCCCGGCTCGGTCGCCGGACCCGGGTCCGGGACGCTGTTCGGCCGGACGACGACCTGGTCGGCCCGCACCAGGCCGGAGTCTCGGATGCTGGCGGCGATCGACTCCGTCAGCGCGACGTACCGGTCGACACTGCGCTGGTCGGACCGGTGTGCCCGCAGGGCGATCGCCATCGGGACGCTCTGCACCCGTGAGTCGCGGTAGCAGCCGTGCTGCACCGCCGGCCAGGGCAACGACTTCCCCCGGCACAGCGTGCACGGGTGGCCGTCCCGGAAGTAGCTGCCGCGCACGCAGCTGTGCCGGTGGTTGTGCAGGGTCATGACCACCGGCACCCGGGCCTCGTGTGCGGCGCGCACCACCGACATCGAGATCAGCGGGTAGGGGTTGTGCAGGTGCAGGACATCGACCTGGTTCGCCGCGATCAGCCGCCGCACGTCCGCGACGGCGCCGGGGGAGTGCATCGGTCGCAGGGGGACCGACAGCTTTCCCAACGTCGGGAGATCAGGGATCTCGTCGCTGGAGCGGAGGTAAGGGACGACGTCGACGCCCGCCCGGGTGAGCTCGGCGATCTCCTCGTCGACTACTGCGTTCTCGCCCGACGGCAGCTCCGACCGGTACCGGTTGTGAGCGACCAGGACCTTCACGACGGACGGGTGGAGGGGCGCCGGATCACCTCGCCGAGTCTAGGGAGCCGCGTGCGATGCTCGATGCCATGGAGGCTCTGGTCGTCGTTCCGACCCTCGCGGAGCGACCGGAGCTGCTGCGGCGGACGCTGTCCTCGATCGCCGCCCAGGGCGGCGGGACGCGGATCGTCGTGGTCGCTGCCGGCGACCTGGACGTCGTGCAGCATGCGAGCCGGGACCTGGCGGTCGACGTGGTGCGCCAGCAGACCCGGGGACTCAGCGAGGCGATCAACGAAGGCTGGCGGCACGCCGGTGCGGGCGCGGACGCGTGGACCTGGCTCGGGGACGACGACGAGCTGGTCGCCGGCTCGCTGGACCGGACCAAGGCGGCCCTGCTCGCGAAGCCCACGGCGAGCATGGCCTACGGCCGGTGCCGGTACGTCGACGCCGACGGCCGCCCCCTGTGGACCGCCCGGCCCGGCCGGCTGGCTGCCCTGATCGCGCCCTACGGTCCCAACCTGCTGCCGCAGCCGGGCTCGCTGCTGCGGGCCGCTGCCGTGCGTCAGGTCGGGATGCTCGACCCCGACCTGCGTTACGCCATGGACATCGACCTGTTCCTGCGGCTGCGCACGGTCGGTGAGCTCGTCTACGTGCCGCACGAGCTGGCCCTGTTCCGCTGGCACGCGCAGTCGACCACCGTCGCGAACCGTGCGGCGTCCGAGGCGGAGCTGGCAGCCGTCCGCACCCGAGCCCTGCCCGCGGGCCGCCGCTGGCAGCCGGTCCTCGGGCCGGTGGCGCGGGTCGCCGGACAGGTGTCCTACCAGCTGGATCGGCGCCGTCCGGTCAGGTAGCCGGACCGACCATGACCGGAAGCCCACCTACGCGCAGCGTGTCGCCGGCCTGGACCGGCTTGGCCTGGCGCCCCACCACCTCCGCGGATCCCGCGCCCTCGGGCACGGTGACCTGGACCGACTGGTCGGCGTTCCAGTACACGGTCCGCGCGCCGTCGGGGTGGTCGAGGGTGCAGGTCCAGGTCTTCTGGGCGTCCTGCTCGCAGCCGGTGACGGTGGCGCCGAGCATCCAGTCGTGCACGGTCACGAAGGCATCGCCGGCCTTGGTCAGCGTGACACCGTCGGCTTCGGTGAGCAGCACGCCGACGATGCTCTGCTGGTCCCAGCCGTACCAGTAGACCCGGACGACGCCGTTGGCCGCGTTGAGCAGGTAGGTGGCGACGACGTCGCGGACCTGCTCCCGCTCCGGGAACGGGTCGACCGCCTGACCGGTGAGCCCGTAGTTGATCTCGGTGTTCCAGATCGGCTTCTGCACGCCGTGGGCGGTCAGTGTCGACCGGATCGCCGTGAGCAGCTTCATCGAGGTCTCCGGGGTGCCCTTGGCGTCCGGGTACAGCTGCAGCGAGACCACGTCGACGAAGTCGGCCACCGGGGTCCCGTCGACCGAGGTGCCGTAGAAGGCGTCGATCCAGGCCCGCTGGCTGGTCAGCCGGGTGACGAGTGCCGGCGCCACCAGGGTCGGCCGGGGCGTGATGCCGTCCAGCGCGTCGTGCGCGGCCTTGGTGAGGTCAGCCATCTGCTGCTGGGTGCCGCTCCAGAAGCCGGAGACGTTGGCCTCGTTCCAGACCTGCAGGATGACCCGCCGACCGGCGTACCGCTTAGCGACCGTGTGCACGTACTTCGTCCAGGCCGCCGGGTCCGGAGGCGACGACGCACCTGCGCCGTAGAAGCTCTCGGCCGCCGGGTCCGTCGCGTGGAACGTCGGGGTCTGCCCGAGCACGAGCAGGACGTCCGACTCGTGCTGCTCTGCCAGGTCGACCATGGCGTCGAGCCGGCTGAAGTCGTACTGGCCGGGGGCCGTCTCGATCTCCCGCCAGGTCACGCCGGCGTCCCAGGCGCGCAGCGATCCGACCGGCCCGTCCGGCCAGCTCGCGACCGGGTCGTGGTCATGGGTGCCGAAGAACGTGCTCTCGATCGGCTCCGGCCCCACCGGTGTCGGCGACGGGGTGGAGCTCGTGCTCGGCGACGGCGACCCCTTCACCGTCTTCGGTGAGTCGTCTCGGCCCAGCGAGCACCCGGCGAGAGCCGAGGCGAGGAGCACGATCATCAGGGTGCGAGCGAAAGAGGGCATGGGCGGACACGGTACCGAGACGATCGGCGTGGCCGACCACGTGGCGGGTAGTCAGTGCCACCATGGACACCGTGAGGGCCACCGAGTGGGCACCTGGGGTATCGGGTGTCCAGGTCGTCGCGCACCGCGGATCGTCTGACGACGCCCCGGAGCACACGTTGCACGCGTACAAGCGTGCACTGCTCGAGGGCGCGGACGCCCTCGAGTGTGACGTCCGCCTCACCAAGGACGGCCATCTGGTCTGCGTCCACGACCGGCGCATCGACCGCACCTCGAACGGGCGCGGCATCCTGTCCACCCTCGAGCTGGCCGAGCTGAACGAGCTGGACTGGGGGTCCTGGCGGGACACCTGGGAGGACTTCGAGGATCCCGAGATGCCGGACCGGGACAAGTCCCAGATCCTCACCCTGCGCCGGCTGCTCGAGGCGGTCGCGCAGGTCGACCGACGGGTCGAGGTGGCGATCGAGACCAAGCACCCCACCCGGTACGCCGGCCTGGTCGAGCGGCGGCTGGTCGCCCTGCTGGACGAGTTCGGCTGGGCCGGGGCCCGCTCGCCGGTCCGGGTGATGAGCTTCTCCCAACTGTCCCTGCGCCGGCTCCGGTACCTGGCGCCGGACCTGCGGTCGGTGATGCTGTTCGAGCGGGTGCCGCTGCGGTTTCGCGACGGCAGCCTCCCCGAGGGGGTGGCAGTCGCCGGCCCGAGCATCGAGATCGTGCGGTCACATCCCCGGTACGTCGAGCGAGCGCACCGTCATGGTCATCCGGTGCACGTCTGGACGGTGGACGCCGCCGAGGACATCGCCCTGTGCCGGGACCTCGGTGTCGAGGCGATCATCACGAATCGGCCCGGGCGGGTGCTCCGGGCGCTCGGACGCGAGGCCGGCCCCCTTCCCGGCTGACCGCCTGTTCACCGAAATGATCACGGTTCCGTGATCGTTGGTGGTCAACCGCGCCGAATTCACCACGGTTCGGCACTAGTGATCACGGAACCGTGATCATTTTCGGGCTCTGCTGCGGCCCTATTTGGGGGGACTCGTGCTGTTTCGTCCCGCCTGGGTCGGGGACGGGCCAGGCAGCGGTGTTCGCGACCTGAGGATGCTCCAGAGCTGAAGGCGGAAATGTCGATGGCGACGGGTGCCGGCGCGTCTCGCGCCGGGCACGCCAGGGACGGGCCCAGCCGGGCTCCCCTGGAGGTTCCGCACGAGCGCACCGCTGTGCGGCTGGCCCGGCACACCGTCGCCGACCAGCTGACCGCGGTGGGTGTGCGCGACGAGGCGTGCGACGACGCGTTGCTCGTGCTCTCCGAGCTGGTGAGCAATGCCGTCACGCACGCCGCGCCCCTGCCGAACGGACGGATCGCCGTCGGCTGGACAGTCCTGGACGACGCCCTGCACCTCGAGATCACCGACGGCGGTGCGGTCACCAGCCCGCACGCCAGCGTCCCCGCCCCGTTCAGCGGGAGCGGCCGCGGGCTGGACATCGTCCGCACGATCTGCCGCGCCTGGGGCGTCACCGAAGGCGAGAGGTCGGTCACGGTCTGGGCCGACGTCCCCATGACGCCGATGGCCGGGGCCCCGGGCGGCTGACCCGGAAATGGCGGCAACTAGTCTGCGTGGACCGTCCGCCCGTCCATCAGGAGCCGCGTCGCCATGGGGAAGAAGTCGTCCGCCAGCCGTCCTGGCCCGAAGGCGACTGCGTCGAGCGCGGGGGTCGCGGACATACCCGTGGTGGCGGGCCGGGAACCATGTCCCTGCGGGTCCGGACGTCGCTACAAGGCCTGCCACGGCCGGGCCGCCGGCCACGCCGCGGAGACCTTCGTCGCCCGGCCGTTCGAGGGGCTGGCCAGCGAGTGCGACTGGGTCGCCCTGAGGGAGATCGTCCCGGCCGCGACCGCCGGGCTGACCCTGGCCGGCGCAGCAGCCGGCCAGTCGGCGACGCTGGCCACCGTGCTGCCGATGGCTTGGCCGGGTCTGGTCCGTCAGGACGGCGAGGTGTTCGTCGGCCTTCAGGTGCCCGGGGGATCGGGCGATGCCAACCGGGACGTCGCGCACGCGTTGGAACGTGCGCTGGCGGCCGAGCCGGGCACTCCGATCGAGCCCACCGCCCTTCCCGGCCCCGGCCCTCGGCTGCAGGACCTGCTCGACCCGGCGGCCTCGCTCGACGTCCGGGTGCATGCCGGGTTCGACTTCTGGCTCGACGGCGTCGAGGACCGCAGTCCGGAGGTGGTGGCCTCGATGGAGCGCGCCAACGAGGCGGCCGTGCCCACGGTGCGGCTCACCTCGGTCGAGGCGGCCTACTGGTGCCAGATCCGGGACCGCTTCCACCTGCGCTGGGTCGTCCCGCACGACGAGGACGCCCTGCTGGACGCGCTGGCCCGGCTGCACGCGGCCGGCGCGGACACGGTCGGGGAGGGCTCGCGCTACGTGGGCTCGTTCCGGGCCCACGGCCTGGTCGTCCCGGTCTGGGACCTGCCGGCGGGGACCAGCGCCGAGTCCTTGGAGGAGCCCGTCGACGCCTTCGCGGTGCGGCTGGGCGAGGCAATGGCGGACAGCACCCCGCTGGACGAGGCCGGCCGGCGGGCCCGGGCGGGGCTCCGCAGCCGCCAGCTGACGCTGCGCTGACCGGCGCCTGCGGAAAATTGGTGCCCTCGCACCAGCCGAAGCGGCTTGCGGCACCCGCCGGGTCGGATATCGTTGTGTCCAGGCCCGAGCGCTGCTGCATCCCCCGTCGGTTGCGCTCGGGCCCTTCCATGTCCTCAGCCGCAACGACGGTCAACGACGAAATCCGTCGTTTCCAGCCGGTACTGACCCACCAATCAGGACTGGAGCGGCTCCCGGCTGATCGGGCAGGACATGCACCGGGGACCACCGCGGCCGCTGCCGAGCTCGCTGCCGTGAATCCGGACCACCTCGATGCCCGCCTCCTCGAGCCGGGCGTTGGTCTCCACGTTGCGCTCGTAGGCCACCGCCAGCCGCGGCCCGATGGCCAGCGTGTTGTTGCCGTCGTCCCACTGCTCGCGCTCGGCCGTGATCGGGTCCAGCCCGGTGTCGATCACCCGGAGGGTGTCGATGTGCATCGCCTTGGCGGCAGCCACCAGGAACGGCTCCGGCCCGGTCACCTCCAGCTCGCCGCCGTCGGTGACGGTGTACGCCTGCAGGGTGTCCGCGATGTTGGGGTACATCACCACCGCGTCCACGTCGACCATCGTGCAGACGGTGTCGAGGTGCATCGTGGCCCGTTCCTGGGCGATCGGGACGGCGAGCACCGTGGTCGCCAGGCCGCGGTCGAACACGGTGCGCGCCAGACGCTCGGCGCCGGCCGGTGTGGTCCGCTCCCCGACCCCGACGGCCACCACTCCGGGTGAGAGCAGCAGCACGTCGCCGCCCTCGACCGGCTCGTTCTCCGGCCCGTGCACCAGCTCGGTCCCCGCGAACCGGGGGTGGTGCCGGTAGATCGCGCGGGTGAGGGTCGTCTCGCGCATCCGGGCCGGCATCGCCAGGCTGGTGACGGCCACCCGGTCCTGGATCCAGACGCTCGAGTCGCGGGTGAACAACAGGTTGGGCAAGGGGTCGATGACGAAGTCGTGCCGGTCCATGAACCGGTACACCAGGCCCCCCACGGGTGCCATCTCCTCGTGCGCCAGCCCCGCCATCAAGGTCGTCGCCAGGTCGGCCGGCGCGAGTCCAGCCAGGTAGGAGGCAACCGTCCGGTGCAGCGCGACGCCCAGGCGCGGGTCCCCGAGCACCGCGCCGATCGTCTCGTCGCGCGCCTCGGCCACCTCGAGCGCGGTCGCGAGCAGGTCGGCGAGGTACAGCACCTCGACCCCGTG
>JAVEDA010000076.1 GCA_030841195.1 Actinomycetota bacterium
TTCCTCGCGCTCGGGCTGGCCGTCAAGGCCCCGATCTGGCCCCTGCACTCATGGCTGCCCGACGCGCACACCGCGGCTCCGACCGTCGGCTCGGTCCTGCTCGCCGGGGTCCTGCTGAAGATGGGCACCTACGGCCTGATCCGCATCGCGGTGCCGATCGTGCCGGAGGGCGCCGAGGCGCTGGCGCCGTTTCTCGGCGCGCTAGCCGTCGTCGGCATCCTCTACGGCTCGCTGGCCTGCCTGGCCCAGACCGACCTCAAGCGGCTGATCGCGTTCTCCAGCGTCGGTCACATGGGCTTCGTGCTGCTCGGCATCTCGACGCTCACGCCGGTCGGCATCAACGGCGCGCTCTACGCCAACGTCGCGCACGGCCTGATCACCGGCCTGCTGTTCTTCCTGGCCGGTGCCATCAAGGACCGTCATCACACCGCCGACCTCGACCTGCTCGGCGGCGGCCTCTACGAGCGGATGCCTCGCCTCGGCGGACTGCTTGCCTTCGCCGCGGTCGCGAGTCTCGGCCTACCCGGCCTGGCCGGCTTCTGGGGCGAGATGCTGGTGCTGCTCGGTGCCTTCGACCCCGCGCCCGGCCTGTCGCGGCCGTACTACCTCGTGCTGATGGTCCTGGCCGGGGTCGGCGTGGTGCTCACCACGACGTACTTCGTGATGGTCGTGCGCCGGGTGGCGCAGGGCAGCTCGTTCCAGGCCTGGAAGGACGCCGTGCTGCTGCGCGACGCCACCACCCACGAGCTGGTCGTGTGGTCGCCGGTCGTGGTGCTCGTCGTGGCGTTCGGGCTGTGGCCCGGCTGGCTGCTCCGGGCCACCGACCCCGTCGTACGCCGGCTGCTGGGCAGCTCCTGATGCCCACCTCGGTGCAGTCCGTCGACTGGCTGGCCGTCGCCGCGCCGCTGCTGGTGGCCGTGCTGGCGCTGCTGCTGCTCGTGCTCGACGCGTTCCTGCCGCCGCCCCGCCGCCACCTCACCGGCTGGCTGGCCGCGCTCGGCCTGCTCGGCGCGCTCGGCCTGCTCGCGCCGCTGGTGCACGACCGGCGCGAGACGTTCTGCGTCCCCGGCCGTGGCCTGGTCCTGCCCTCGTGCTCGTACGTCGTCGACGACCTCACCCTCGTCTTCCAGGCGCTCGTCCTGGCCGGGGCCGTCGTCGTCGTGCTGCTCTCGCTCGACACCGTGCGGCTCGGCCGGATCCCGCAGGGGGAGTACTGGTTCCTGCTCCTGTGCTCCGTGTCCGGTGCCCTGACCCTCGCAGCCAGCCGCGACGTGCTCACCCTGGTCGTCAGCCTCGAGGTCGTGTCGCTGCCGGCCTTCGCCCTGGTCGCCCTGCGCCGGTTCGACGGCCGCGGCTCCGAGGCGGCGCTCAAGCTGTTCCTGGTCTCGGTGGTGTCCACGGCGGTGATGCTGTTCGGCCTCAGCCTCGTCTACGGGGTGACCGGGCAGGTGTACCTGGACCGGATCGCGACCGCCCTCGACCAGCCCGGCGACCGCAAGGCAGTGCTGCTCATCGGGGTGGTCCTCGCCATCGCCGGCTTCGGCTTCAAGGTGGCGGCCGTGCCGTTCCACTTCTGGGCGCCGGACACCTACGAGGGCGCACCGGTGCCGGTCGCCGCGTACCTGTCGGTGGTGTCCAAGGCGGCCGGCTTCGTCGGCCTCGCGCTGCTGCTGACCCGGGGCTTCGCGCCGTACGCCGACGTGTGGGGGCCTACCCTGGGCGTGCTCGCGGCGGCCACCATGACGGTCGGCAACCTGGCGGCGCTGCGGCAGACCCAGGCCGTCCGGCTGCTCGCCTGGTCGTCGATCGCGCAGAGCGGCTACATGCTGGTGCCGCTCGGCGCCGCCAGCGTGGGGCACGTCGACGACGTGCTGCCGGCGACGGTCGCCTACGTGCTGGCCTACGGCGTCATGAACATGGGTGCCTTCGCGGTCGTGACGCTGGTCGGGCGGCATCGGCCGGCCAACCGGCTCGCCGACTACCGGGCGCTGGGCCGCACCGAGCCGCTGACGGCATTCGCCCTGGCCTTCGCGCTGGCCTGCCTGGCCGGGCTGCCTCCGGGCCTGCTGGGGCTGTTCGCCAAGGTGGTTGTCTTCCGGGCGCCGGTCGACCACGGCGTCGGCTGGCTCGCGGTCGTGATGGCGGTCAACGTCGTCATCGGCCTCTACTACTACCTGGCGTGGGCCGCCTCTCTGTACTCCCGCTCCGACCCGGCGGCGAGCCCCCCGTCGTACCGGATCTCCTGGTCCGACGGGCTGGCGATCGGCATCACCCTCGGTGCCGCCCTGTGGCTCTCGGTAGCGCCCGGCCTGGTGCTGCGGTTCGGCTGAGCGGGCGAGGAGGAGCCGGCAGGGAACGTTCCCGCCCGCCGCCTGCGTTCCTCCACCGTGCACCGCCACGCCAACGGCGCGAAGACCGCCGTCCTGCTCGCCGCCCTGAGCGGCCTGATCCTGCTCGCGGGGGCCTGGGTCGGTGGCAGCAGCGGGCTGACGATCGCCTTCCTGATCGCGCTCGGGACCAACGGCTTCGCCTACTTCTTCAGCGACAAGCTGGCGCTGCGCTCGATGCGGGCCCGACCCGTCAGCGAGGCCGAGCAGCCCGCGATGCACCGGATCGTCCGCGAGCTCTCCACCGCGGCCCGGCAGCCGATGCCGCGGCTCTACGTCTCGCCGACCAACGCGCCCAACGCGTTCGCGACCGGCCGCAACCCGCGCAACGCCGCGGTCTGCTGCACCGAGGGCATCCTCGGACTGCTCGACGAGCGCGAGCTTCGCGGGGTGCTGGGCCACGAGCTCTCGCACGTGTACAACCGCGACATCCTCATTTCGTCGGTCGCCGCCGGGCTGGCCAGCGTGATCATGTACCTCGGCTACCTGGCCTGGCTGGTGCCGATCGGGCGCAGCAGCGACGACGACGGCCCCGGCCCGCTGGGCGCGCTCGCCGTGCTGATCCTCGGCCCGGTCGCGGCCGGGCTGATCCAGATGGCGATCAGTCGGTCCCGCGAGTACCAGGCCGACGCCTCGGGCGCCCAGGTCACCGGCGACCCGCTGGCCCTGGCCAGCGCGCTGCGCAAGCTCGAGCTCGGCACCCGGGCGCTGCCGCTGCCGCCGGAGCCGAGCCTGCAGACGACCAGCGCGCTGATGATCGCCAACCCGTTTCGCAACGAGGGCGTGGCCAAGCTCTTCTCCACCCACCCGCCGATGGCCGAGCGGATCGCCCGCCTCGAGCAGATGGCCGGCTACCAGCGCTAGGACGCCAGCGCTAGCAATCCGCTAGGACGCCGCCACGAAGACCCGGTACGACGGCATGCCGAGCTCCAGGTCCCGGTGCTCCAGCCGGGTCAGCACCAACGGATCGAGCCCGTCGCTGCGCCACTGGTCGAGCAGCACGGCGTTCGCCCCGGTCAGGTAGCGGTCCACCGAGCGCTGCCATTCCGGGTCGTGCCGACGAGCCGTGGGCGTCGGCCCCCAGGTCAGGTCGCCTCGGTCCTGGTCGTAGGTCAGGCCCGTCACGTCGACCACCACCGGGCACCTGTTC
>JAVEDA010000077.1 GCA_030841195.1 Actinomycetota bacterium
TGATCTCGTGACCGACACGACGATGGACTGCCGGGAGGCGCGGCTCTCGCTGGGCGTCCTGGTCCTGGGCGTCATCGACCCCGAGGAGCGACCGGCGCTCGAGGCGCACCTCACCGTCTGCGAGCGCTGCTCGGCCGAGCTGGCCGAGCTCGCCGTGCTGCCGGGCCTGTTGCACCGGCTCGACCCGGTCGCTGCCGCCTCCGGCCTCCCGTCGCCGTCGCGGTCGTTCCAGGAGCGGGTGGTTGCCGCTGGGCTGGTCGCCCGGGCCCGGCACCGGCGTCGACTGGTCGTTGCCCTCGGTACCGCGGCTGCCGTGATCGCCGCCGCGCTGCTCGTCCCCGGCCTGCTGGGCGGCGGCGAGCCCGATTCGAACCCGGTGGCCGGGCGGTCGATCGTGGTGGACCGCACCGACCCGCAGACCTCGGTGCATGCCAAGGTCACTCTGGCCCGCGGTGACAGCGGGACGCAGCTGACCCTCGTGCTCGGCGGTGTCCGACCGGGTGAGCACTGCCGGCTGGTCGCGCGCAACGCAGCAGGTCGCCACGAGACGGCGGCCAGCTGGGTGGCGACGTACACGGGCAGTGCGAGCGTCACCGGCACCACCAGCTTCCCCCGGCGGTCGATCACCTCGTTGCAGGTCGTGCGCGGTGACGGGGTCGTCCTGGTGTCCCTGCCGGTTCCCACCGCCGGCTGAACCGGTTCGCCCCGCGGTTCGTGTCAACAGGTGAGAACCTGAGGAGACAACAATGACCGCCACGACTCGCTCGACCCGCCTGGTCGTACCGCGCCTGACTGCTCTGCTCGCACTCGGTGTGCTTGCCCTAGCCGCCTGCGGAGGAAGCAGCGCCGGCGGCTCGCCCGCCGCTCAGCCGTCGGCCAGCAAGGCAGCTGCGGCCAGCGGTGAGGCGGTCGCCACCGGCAAGACCGACGTGGGCACAGTCCTCGTGGACCAGTCCGGCAAGACGCTCTACGCATTCGCGGCCGACGCGAAGGACCACTCGAACTGCTCGGGCTCCTGCGCCCAGTACTGGCCGCCGGTGACTGTGGCGAACGGCAGCCCGACAGCGGCGAAGGACGTCTCTGCGACGGTCGGCACGACGGCCCGCTCGGACGGCTCCATGCAGCTGACGGTCAACGGGTGGCCGATGTACACCTACGCCGGCGACGCCGCTGCTGGTGACGCCACCGGCCAGGGCAAGAACCTTTCCGGCGGCCTGTGGTGGGTGGTCGACCCCTCTGGGGCCTGGGTGAAGAAGGCCGCCAGCACGAGCAGCGGCGGTAAGGGCGGCTACTGACCCGCCCGCACGTCGATCTCGTCGTACGTCGGCATCGACGGCACGGCGCCGCGCTTCTCCACGGCGAGCGATCCGGCGGCGACCGCGCGATGCAGGGCCCGAGGGAGGCCCGTGCCGGTAGCAAGAGCCGCGGCGAGCACTCCCACGAACGCGTCGCCGGCGCCGGTCGTGTCGACCACGTCGGCGCTGCGGCCGGGTTCGGAGGTCCGGCTGCCGTCGCCGGTGACATGAACGGCGCCCTCCGCACCGAGGGTCACGACGACGTCTCCCACCCAGGCCGCCAGCACCCGGGCGGCCTGGCCGGGGTCGTCACTGCCGGTCAAGGCGACGGACTCGTGCTCGTTGACGACCAGGACGTCGACCGATGCAAGGAGTGAGTCGGGCAGCGGGCGCGCGGGAGCGGCGTTGAGCAGGACGAGTGCACCCGCGGCGTGCGCCCGTGCCACGCCCTCGAGCACCCGGGGCAGCGGGATCTCTAGCTGGACGACGAACACGGTCTTCGGTCCGAACAGCTCGGCATCCTCCGTTGGGAAGCCAGTCGGCGAACCGTTCGCCCCCGGCACGACCACGATGGAGTTCTCACCGGACTCCTGCACCACGACGAGTGCCGTCCCGGTCGGCTCGTCGACCCGGGTGACCGCCGTGATGTCGATCCCCTCGGTGCGCATCGTCGCCAGCAGCAGGTCGCCCTCCCGGTCACGGCCGACAGTGCCCACGAAGGCGGTGCTCGCTCCCGCGCGGGCGGCGGCCACGGCCTGGTTGAGGCCCTTGCCGCCCGGGTGCTGCGCGCGTCCCGCGCCAAGGACCGTCTCGCCCGGGGCCGGGATGCGTGCCACCTGAACGACGACGTCGATGTTCGCACTGCCGAGCACCACCACGTCGAAGGGCACCTGCCGATCCTGGCACCTGCGTGGGCTCCTCTGCGAGGACGGCGCACCGTCGTTGCTCAGGCATCGCGCGCCGACACGTTCCCGCGGGAAGGTGGGTTGTGGACAACCCGTCGGTCAGGTGCGCGGTGCCGTCACGAAGGAATCGGGACGCCGGAGGAACGGCTACACGCGGGCGGTGGAGCCGTCCGACCCGGTTGTTCCTTCGTGGCGGCACCGCTGCCGCGGATGCTAGGTGTGTCGGCATCATTGGCGGCCCAGAGCTCAGCGCTTCTCGAGCTCTCGCTGCAGGGTCGACACCCGCTTGGTGGCGCGGTCTGCCTCGGCCGCCGCCGCGTCGCGCGCTTCGGTGGCCTGCTCGCTCGCCGCGCCCGCCCGGGCCAGCTCGCCCTCCGCCGCGGCGAGCTCACTGCGCAAGCCGTCAACCCGCCGCCGCAGGCCCTTGGCCTCGTCCGCCGCCTGCTTGGCCTTCTGCTCGGCCGCGGATCGGGCATCGGCGGCGGCGCGGGCGTCCGGCCATGCCTGCGCCAGCTCGTGCTCGAGCTGGTCCCGTCGCTCGGCCCGCCGCTGCTCGGCCGCGCTGGGCTGCCGACCGCCCGCCGCTCTC
The DNA here is from genome assembly GCA_030841195.1 of Actinomycetota bacterium. Lineage (GTDB taxonomy): Bacteria > Actinomycetota > Actinomycetes > JACCUZ01 > JACCUZ01 > JAVEDA01. Next base: position 2,790 of record JAVEDA010000077.1, read on the forward strand.
TTCGCCTTGGCCGGCGCGGCCGGTGGCTTACCGCCTGCCGGTGATGGCCCCTGGGCAGGCCCGTAGCCGGAGTGCTGCAGCTGCACCGACAGCCGGCCCTGCAGCAGCAGCTCGGCCTGGGCCGGGTCGGCCAGAGCTGCGTTCAGGGTCTCCTCGAGTCCACGTGCCACGTCCTCGGAGACGGCCTGCCCGGCCTCCGCGGCCAGGCGCCGGGCCCTGCGGACCAGCGCCCGGACCACGTCGTTGCGCTGCCGGGAGAGCTCCCGCAGCTGGGGTCCGCTCAACGTGGCGGTGGCCTCGCGCAGGGCCGAGCCGAGCTCGAGCAGCGGCCGCACCTCGTCGGCGTGCTCACGCACCAGCTGGTTGGCCAGCCAGGCCGTGACCGTCGGCTTGCGCAGCGCCTTGATCTCGGCGGCGACCTCCTTGCCGCCGGCGTCCTTCGCTTCCTTGGCGCGGGCGTCGCGTGCCGCGGTGAACTCGCGCGGGCTCAGGGCGTACAGCTGGTCGGCGGCCTCCTCGACCACCGACCGGCTCGCCATGCCCAGATCCTTCCAGTGCAGCCCGCTAGTGGTCGACTGCGCCACGGTTGGTCACGGCGGAGATCTGCGGCCGGCTCAGCAGCCAGGTCGCTGCCAGCGCCCACCCGGCGGCCGCGCCCGCACTGACCGCGGCCGCCGTGCGGTACCGCGGCGCGAGCACGACCAGCGGCAACATGCTGAGGCCGTGCAGGACGTCGATCACCGCACCCGTCTCGGCGGCCGATGGTCGCGGTTGCAGGACGAGCCACGAACCCTGCGCCAGGTCCCGTACGGCGAGCGCGGTGGCGGCGACCCGACCTGCCGTGGGGAGGTTCGCGCCTGCCGAGGGTCGACCCGCCGCCAGCCCGGCCAGCCAAAGCGTGCCGACCGCCCCGCGGGCCAGCCCGAGGCCGCGGAGCCCCCGGGTCGGCGTCACCGCCGGCGCCGCAGGACCAGCCCGGCCGCTGCGGCGGCGAGGCCGGCTGCGACCGTCCCGACCACGCCGTGGTGCTGGCTGGCCCACAGCTGCGCGCTGCGCGGGTGCGCGATGCCGTCGAAGGCGCCGTGCGCACCGAAGTCGCGCCCGTCGTCCCCGTCGGCCGGCTTCCAGAGGTTCTCCGGGGCGTCCGGCGAGCGCGACTCCTTGGTCTGCTGCGAGTCGAACCCGGTTCGGCCGAGGTACCGGTCGAGCAGTCCCGGGGCCACCGCGTTGGCGGCCAGGGTGGCGGCCGTGCTGGCGCCGACCCAGTACTCGCGCCGCTGCGGGTGGTCCGCGGCGTGCACGACGGCGCGCCCGGCCACCTCCGGTTGATAGATCGGCGGCACCGGCTGCGGGTGCCGCGGCAGCCGAGACAGCACCCAGGAGAACTGCGGGGTGTTCACCGCCGGCATCTGCACCATCGTCACGTGCACGTTGCTCTTCTCGTGCAGCAGCTCGCAGCGCAGTGCCTCGTGGAAGCCTTGGATCGCGTGCTTGGCACCGCAGTACGCCGTCTGCAGCGGGATGCCGCGGTACGCCAGTGCCGAGCCGACCTGGACGATGGTGCCCCGGTCCCGGCTCTTCATCCGGCGCAGTGCCGACATGGTGCCGTAGACATAGCCCAGGTAGCTCACCTCGGTCACGCGGGCGAACTCGTCCGGACTGATCTGGTCGAACGGCGAGAAGACCGAGGCGAAGGCGTCGTTGACCCACACGTCGATCTCGCCGAGCTCCGCCTCCACCCGAGCCGCGGCCGCCTCCACCGCGGCGGCGTCGGCCACGTCGGTGGGCACGACGAGCGCGACGCCGCCGGCCCGGCGTACCTCGTCGGCGGCCGCCTGCAGCCCGCTCTCGCCCCGGGCCAGCAGGGCGACCCGGTCGCCGCGGGCGGCGAACGCCACGGCCGTCGCGCGTCCGATCCCACCGCTGGCTCCGGTGACGACGACGACACGTGCAGGCATGACGGGCTCCAAGTGGCAGGTGTGAGGGTGCACCCGCCTGCTACCCGGCGCCGGGGCTGGTACTCACCCCCGGCCTGCGGGTTCAGTCCTCGCCAGTGGGGCACGAGGGCCGGATGGCAACAGTGAACACCGTGGTGGCCGCACCCGTCAGCGACGTCTGGGCGGTCCTCGCCGACGGCTGGACGTATTCCGGCTGGGTGGTGGGAACGGTCAAGATCCGGGACGTCGAGCCGGCCTGGCCGGCCGTCGGGTCCCGGCTGCACCACGCCGTGGGCGCCTGGCCGGTCACGCTGCAGGACGAGACCGAGGTGCTCGAGTGCGACGAGGGTCGGCGGCTCCGGATGCAGGCGCGCGGCTGGCCGGCGGGGGAGGCAACCGTGCAGCTCACGCTGCACCCGGAGGGCAACGACACCCGGGTCGAGATGTACGAGGAGCCGACGTCCGGGCCGGGTGCCTGGGTGCACAACCGGGTGGTGGACGCCATCGGGGCCAAGCGGCTGGCCGAGACGCTGGACCGCCTGCGCAGGTACGTCGAGGGCCACACGAGCCGTCGGAGCGCCGGCCTCAGCTGAGGTGCCGTTGGGCCGCGCCGACGGTGCTGTCGTAGACCCGCGGTCCGACCCGGGCGCGCAGCAGCGCCGCCCTCGCGGCGTTGGCGCCGCAGGCACCGTGCACGCCGCCACCCGGGTGCGCCGACGAGCCGGCCAGGAACAGCCCGGCGAACGGAGTGTCCGGCCGGCCCAGCCCGGGTGTCGGCCGGAGCACCAGCTGCTGGTGCAGCGCGGCGGTGCCGCCGTTGATGGCGCCGCCGTCCAGCGACGGGTCGGCCGCCTCGAGGTCGGCCGAGCTCTGCACGCTGCGGGCGACCACGGTGTCGCGGAACCCCGGCGCGTGCCGCTCGACCTCCGCCTCGATCGTCGCGGCGAACGCCTCGACCTCCTCGGTCGAGCGACGGCCGCGCGGCAGGTGCGCGTACGCCCAGACCGACTCGGTGCCGGCGGGCGAGCGGGACGGGTCGGTGGTCGTCATCTGGCCCAGCAGGACGAACGGCCGGGCGGGCAACGTCCCGGTCGTGAGGTCGGTGGCCGCGCGGCTCAGGTCGTCGAGGCCGCCACCGAGGTGGACGGTGCCCGCCCGGCTGGCCTCGGCGCTGCGCCACGGCACGGGGGCCGACGTCGCCCAGTTGACCTTCACCGTGGCGTGGTCCCAGTCGAACCGGTCCAGGTCGCAGCGCAGCCGGGCCGAGAGATGGTGCTCCCCGACCATGGACCGGTAGAGATGAGGAGCCGGTACGTCGGCCAGCACCGCCCGCTGCGCGCGGACCCGCTCACCCGAGCCGAGCACGACACCCTCGACTGCTGCGGACCCGAGGACCACTGACGTCACCGGGGCCGAGCAGCGCAGGACGCCGCCGCGAGCCCGCAGCCGGGAGACCACCGCGACGGTCAGCCGACCCGAGCCACCCACCGGCACCGGGACGCCGTGCTGCTGCCCCAGCATCGCCAGCAGCAGTCCGTACAGCGCGCTGCCGGCGGAGTCCGGCCCCAGGTCGGTGTGCATCGCGTTGCCGGCGATCAGCATCGCGGCCCCCTCGCCGCGGAACTCCTCGCGGGCGAACCGGCGGGCCGGCAGCGCCGCGGTGCGCGCCAGCCGCAGCAGCCGGGCAGCGCCCAGCCGGCGGGCGATCGACAGCGCCGGTCGCACCGGCGGGAACGGGTGCAGCAGCGCGTCCAGCACCGGCTGCTCCACCTCGCTCCACAGGGACACCCAGCGCCGCCACGCCTCGCCGTCGCCAGCGGCGAACGAGTCGACGCTCGCGGCGGTCTGGTCGAGGTCTCGCGAGAGCAGCGCGGACCGGCCGTCGTCGAAGACGTGCGCGAGCACCGCGGGGGCGTGCACCCAGCGCAGCCCGTGCTCCTCGAGCCGCATCGCCTGCAGGACCGACGAGGCCGCGGCCAGCGGGTAGAACGCACTGAACAGGTCGGCGGTGTAGCCGGGTGCCGGGTGGTCGGCGGCACTGCGCACCGCACCGCCGGGGTGCTCGGTGGCCTCGAGGACCACCACGCTCCAGCCCGCGTCGGCGAGCATGTTCGCGGCCACCAGCCCGTTCGGGCCGGCGCCGACGATCACGGCGTCGTACGACTCCGCCACCAGTCCTCCGTCCGTCGACTTGTCGGGTGACCTGCCCTCCGGGAGCGCCCGGAACCGCCGTGCGTGAGCCCGCCGCGCCAGGGTAGGCCGCCAGACGTGCCGCACGGGCGAGAGGAGACCTCATGCGCATCGGCTACTTCCTCAGCTGTGAGGAGTACACCCCGAGCCAGTTGGTGGAGCAGGCGGTGCTTGCCGAGGAGGCGGGCTTCGAGGCGCTGTGGATCAGCGACCACTTCCATCCCTGGAACGACGAGC
>JAVEDA010000124.1 GCA_030841195.1 Actinomycetota bacterium
GGCGACTCCGACGTTGGCCGGCCGGGCCTTCGGGCTGGCCCAGAACTGGCTGCTCAAGGGCACCCTGGTGGGTGCGAGCAAGACGGCACAGCCGTGCGCCAAGAACAGCGCGGGCACCTACACCTGCGTCATCAAGTACTCCGGCGGCTTCAAGCGGGTGTACTGGAACCCGACCAAGAGAGTGAAGGTCATCGCAGCGAAGGGCGCCACCTACAAGGTCGGCATCTACGGCGCGCGCAAGGGGGTGAAGTCGCGGGCAAAGGTGACCGTCGACTATCGTCCGGTGCTGGTTCGCTCGAAGTTCTGACTTCGTCGCACCATGATCTAATCGGGATGAACCGGGAGACATCTCCCTGCGTCCTCGCTCATGAAAGGGCGCGCGGCCACGGCCCCGCCACCCCCACCAGACACGAGGTTCCTCACTTCATGACACGTTCTCGTTCCACCGTGCTCGCGCGCCTGGCCGTCATGGTCGTCGCGATCGGGCTGGCCACGAGCGTCCTTCCCGCGACCTCTGCGTCGGCTGCGACCACCCGGATCAAGCCGGGCTACTTCGGCATGACCGACCACGACCCGACGACCTGGCCGACGCGGCCGGTGGGCGCGGTGCGACTGTGGGACACCGGTGTCACCTGGCGTGACATCGAGGTCTCCAACGGGGTCTTCGACTTCTCCAGGCTGGACGCCCAGGTCGCCTCCGCGCGCAGCCACAACGCCCGCGTGCTCATCGTGCTCGGCCAGACGCCGAAGTTCCACACGAGCCGGCCGAACGCCCTGTCCTACATCGCTCCCGGTGCGTCGTCGGCGCCGTCGCTCACGGCCTGGAAGTCCTACGTCGCAAAGGTGGTCCGTCGCTACAAGGGCCGCGGGGTGGACTACCAGATCTGGAACGAGGCCAACGTCAAGGGCTTCTGGAGCGGCTCGACCGCCCAGATGACCGAGCTGACCAAGACCGCCGCGAAGATCGTGCGGGGCAACGACTCGGCGGCTACGGTCGTGGCCCCGGCCATGGCCACCCGGCTGATCGGCCAGCGCATGTACATCCGTGACTTCTACTCGCGACGTACCGGCGGCTTCCCCGTGTCGCACTGGGTCGATGTCGTGTCGCTGCAGCTGTACCCGGGCCCGAAGGAGCGGCCGGAGCACTCGATGGCCCTGCTCGCTGCTGCCCGCTCGGTGCTCAGCTCCGAGGGCGTCCGCAAGCCGATCTGGAACACCGAGATCAACTACGGGCTGCAGATCGGCGGCGGTGGCACGGCGGCCAAGATCTCTACCCGCCGGCAGGCCGCCTACGTGGCCCGCACGTATGTGCTCAACGCGGCGAGCGGCGTCAAGAAGGTGTTCTGGTACTCCTGGGACCTCCAGTCGCTCGCGAACACCAAGCTCACCTACTCGAGCGGGTCGCTGACGCCGGCCGGCACGACCTACGGCGTGGTGCGCAGCTGGCTGCTGGGCTCGAAGATCTCGTCCTGCTCGAAGGATCGCCGCGGCACGTACCACTGCGTCGCGACGTACTCGGACGGGGTCCGGCACATCTACTGGAACCCGACCAAGAGCGTGTCGATCCGCACACCCGCGACGACCACCAACTGGGTCAGCCAGAGCGGGGTGTCGACGAAGATCGGCTCCAACAAGTCGCTCTCGGTCGACTACGCGCCGAAGATGGTGCGCTCGCGTAGGTAGGCAGGTAGCACGACGGGGCGGCCGGGGTCAGAGCCACTCGGCGTCGTGGGCGAGCTCGCTGTCCACGTCGCCGGTGTTCGGCACCCCGGCCGGCTCGAGCAGCAACATCTCGCAGCGGGCTGCCACCGGCTGGTGCCGCAGCCCGCGCGGCACGACGTACACGTCGCCAGGCCCGAGCTCGACGTCTGGCCGGCCGTCCAACCGGATGCGCAGGCGGCCGGCGAGCACCTGGAAGAGCTCGTCGGTCTCCGGGTGGTCGTGCCAGACGAACTCGCCGTCCGCCTTCACCACCTTGACCTGCCAGCCGTTCGCCTCGGCCACGATCTTCGGCGACCACGTCTCGTCGAAGCGGGACAGGGCGTCGGTCAGGTTGACGGCGTGGTCGGGGGCTGCCATGACGGCACCTTAGGCGGGATGCTGCTCTGATGGCCGACGACGTCGACGCGCTTCTTGCCGAGCAGGTGGATTACTACCAGGCCCGAGCGGGGGAGTACGACGAGGCGTACGCCGGTACCGACAGCCCGTTGCAGCACCTGGGCTCCGTGCTGGCCCTGCTGCCGATATGCGGGCGGGTGCTCGAGATTGCCTGCGGGACCGGGCAGTGGACCCAGCACCTGGCCGGCCGGTTCGCCGACATCACGGCGCTGGACACGTCCGCCGACGCGCTCGCGATCGCCAAGCAGCGGGCGCCGGAGGGAGTCCGGTGGGTGCAGGAGGACGTCTTCCGCTTTCGCTCCGAGGCGCCGTTCGACCTCGTCTTCGCCGGCTTCTGGCTGTCGCACGTGCCGTGGAGCGAGTGGCCGCGGTTCTGGTCCCGGCTCGCTGCCCTGCTCGCGCCCGGGGGAGTCGTCGTGTGCGTGGACGAGACCGCCGACGGGCTGGCGGGCAAGGAGGCCTGGTCGGCGGAGGTCGAGGACGTGGTTACTCGCTCGGTCGCCGACGGGCGAACGTTCCAGGTCGCGAAGCTGCGTCTCGACCCGGTGGCTGTCACGGCGCGACTCGGGCAGCTCGGCTGGGCGGTCGAGCCGGTGACGTTGTCGGCCGACCTGTTCGCGCTGCGCGCTCAGCCGGAGAACTGACGCTCCTGCTGCCAGCGTCCGTTGGCGAGCACGACGGACGTCTCCACCTGTCGCTCGGGGATCGACCAGTACGTCCGGAGCAGGCGGTCTTTGTCGTCGCCCGCAACGAGAGCGAAGCCGTTCCGCCGATAGAAGTCGATGGCCCACGACGCCGCCGCCCACGTTCCGATCAGAATCGGCTTGTCGACGAGGCCCTCCACGTGCCGAAGGAGCTTCGATCCGAGGCCCGTCCGCTGCGCGCTTGCCGCGACATACGCGTGACGCACCAGAGCGACGTCGCCCTTGTCTTGAATTCCCATCACCCCGGTCACGCGCTCTTCGTCTGCCCCGACCCAGAACACGACGCCCGTGGCAATCTCTCGCCGCAGCTCATCCGCCGGCATGTAGGGGTCGTGCCAGCGGTCCGCCGGGATCACTCCGCGATACGCGTTCGCCGCCTCGTTGACGATCGCCAACATCGCCGAGAAATCGGCATCAACACTCTTTCGAATGACCATCGTTGGCAGGTTAGACCGGCCATCCTGCCGGGCTAGTCAGTTCGGGGGGTTGATGACCGCTGGCAGCCGGCGCATGCTCCGACTCAGTGGCGGTGCGCTCGGCCTCTGGGGGGCTCTTGGAGGTGTGGGGGGCGCGCCGCCACTGTCTGCTACCTGGACTCGTGTGAACCGGCGGGAGACCGCCGGCCACGGGAAGCGATCCTCGCCTGGTCCCCCCCACCAGCGCGAGGGCCGCCGGAACTACCCCCGAGGTCGTGTCGACCGCCTGGCCTCGCGCGGCCCGCACCTTCGCCGCTCGTTGAGCGTGGGGCCTGGCTGCAATCGGGTAGACACCTGGCAGGAACCTGCCGAAAGCGGCATTGGGCGCAATGCGGGTCTATGGTCGCTAACACGGCACACGATGGCCCCTCGTGCCCGCGGACCGCCCCTGGTGAAGTGCCTGCTGGGACCTGAGGCGGACCGCCCGGTGCGAGGGTAGGCGCGAGTGTCCAGGTCTTTCTCGTCGCCCGGCGCTCGCGGCGAGGAGGGCCTATCAAGGAAGGCCACGCAGGGGGAGGCACTCGAAAGTGACCACCATGCAAGCGGCCGTGCAGGACCGCATCCTCACCGCCGTCGCGCTGAGCTCGGACGTGACCACGAGCGCGGTGCTCAAGGGCTGCCCACGCGGCGCGAACGAGCGTGACGTCCAACGCGCCATCGAGCTGATGTTCGCGGCCCACGT
>JAVEDA010000129.1 GCA_030841195.1 Actinomycetota bacterium
CGTAGCGCCGGACCAGCCAGCGCCACGCGCTCCACGCCTCGTGGCCGGTCACCTTCTGCTCCAGCACCGCCGGGAGCAGGGCCTCCAGCACCCGGCCGGACCGCGGCACCCGCCAGCCCGGCCGGGCCCGCCAGGTGTCGCGCAGCACCGGGTGGATCGGGACGAAGCCGGCTGGATCGTCGTCGGCCCCGAGCAGCTCCGGCAGCCGGTCCAGCACCCAGCCCGCCCCCGGTCCCCACGCGGCGCCGGACACCTCGCCGTCGGCCGGCCGGACGGCCACCCGCAACGTCGCCGGACCCTCCGGGGTGCGCGTGGTGCGCCAGACCGCCGCGGCCGCGCCGTACCCGGCGTACCGGAAGGTGGGGTCCCCGCTCCCCCGTCGCATCGGGCCGAGCGTTGCCCCGAGGTCGACCGGCCGGCCCGGTGCCCAGCGACGCTCGCGCGCCGCCGTCGGCGTGCCGTGGGTCGTCACCGGGCCAGTCTCACAGGTGCCGTCGGTATTGTTGGCGGCTACGTCCAACGAAAGGGTCGACGAGCTCGTGGCCAACAAGCCCAAGGTGCAGGACCGGGACCGCCGGGCGAAGATCGAGGCGATGCGCAAGGCCGAGCAGGCCAAGGAGCGTCGCAAGAGCATGATCTTCGTGATCGTGGCGATCGTCGTGGGCGTCGGCCTGGTCGCGGCGGTCGCGATCCCGTCGTACATCAAGAGCAAGAACGACCCGGCCAAGAAGTCGATGACCTCGTTCGGAGTCTCGCTCGCGGCGGCCAGCTGCAGCACGGTGCAGACCACCAAGGGCACGAACACCCAGGCGCTGCGTACCCACGTCGCGGACGGCACCATCGAGCAGTACAAGACAGTGCCGCCGTCCTACGGGCCGCACTGGGCCAGCCCGATCTACCCGTCGCGGGAGTTCTACACCGAGCGCGACCGCCCGCAGATGGAGCGGCTGGTGCACAACCTCGAGCACGGCTACACGCTGGTCTGGTACGACTCGACGATCAAGGGCGACGCGCTCCAGCAGCTCAAGGACCTCGCGGTCAGCGCCCGCACGAGCGACCAGGCCGGGCCCGGCCAGAAGTTCATCGTGTCGCCCTGGGACGACGCGTACGGGAAGTTCCCGGCCGGCAAGCACATCGGGATGTCGCACTGGGGTGCGGCGGACAGCCACACGGAGCTCTGCGGCAAGGTCAGCGGCCCGGCAGTCGACAAGTTCATGACCAAGTACCCCGCCACCGACGCCCCCGAGCCCAACGTCGCCTGACCCCGCAACACCGTGTGCGCCAAATGATCACGGTTCCGTGATCGTTGGTGGTCGACCGCGGTGAATTCGTCGCGGTCGAGTTGTGTTGATCACGGTTCCGTGATCATTTTCAGGGCCAACGAGGGGTCAGGCGGAGGGCTCGTCGGGGGTGAAGCGGATCGCGTACGCCGGGAGGCGGGCGTCGACCCAGACCCGCGCGCCGTGAGCCAGCTCGTTGCCGTCGCCGACCTCGGCGCCGTCACCCACGACAACGCCGTCGAGCACCACGCCGGCACCGACCCGCGCACCACGGCCGACAACCGAGTCGCGCACCGTCGAGCCGGCGCCCACGACCGCGTCGTCGAGCAGCACGCTGCCCTCGACCGAGCTGCCCGCGCCGACCGTCGCCCGCGCGCCGACGGTCGTCCCGCACGACAGCACGGCCGTTCCGGCGACGTGGGCACCCTCGAGCACCAGCGACTCCCCGACCGGCCCGGGCAGCGCGGGTGAGGCAAGGATGCCGAGCACGAGGTCGCGCGAGCCCCGCACGTACGCCGCGGGGGTGCCGAGGTCCAGCCAGTACGCCGGGTCGACGTGGCCCAGCACCAGCGCGCCGGACGCGACCAGTCCCGGGAAGGTCTCCCGCTCGACGGACACCGGCCGGTCCGCCGGGATGGCGTCGATCACGCGGCGCTTGAACACGTAGCAGCCGGCGTTGATCCGGTTGGTCACCGGCGTCGGGGTCTTCTCCAGGAACGCGGTCACCCGGCCGGTGTCGTCGGTGGGGACGCAGCCGAAGGCCCGCGGGTCCTCGACCTCGCTGAGGTGCAGCGTCACCTCGGCACCGCTGGCCTGGTGCGCCGCGACCTGGGCGGCCAGGTCGTGCCCGGACAGGACGTCGCCGTTGAGGATGACCACCGGGTCCTCCGGCCCGCTCTCGAGCCGGTCGAGCACGTTGCGGATGCCGCCCCCGGTCCCCATCGGCACCTCCTCGGTGACGTAGTCGACCCGCAGCCCGAGCGACGACCCGTCACCGATGCCGTCCCGGAACACCTCTGGCCGGTACGACGTGGCGAGCACCACGTGGTCGATCCCGGCGGCGCGGGCCTTCGACAGCACGTGGTGCAGGAACGGGACGCCCGCTGTGGGGAGCATCGGCTTCGGTGTGTTCACGGTCAGCGGCCGCAGCCGGGTGCCCTTGCCGCCGACGAGCAGCACGGCCTCGGTCATCGATGCTCCGGTCTGGTCGGTGGGGTCGGTGCCGGCTACGTCAGCGGACGAGGTCGACCGCGCCGGCGGCCCGCGCGTAGGTCGCGAGGTGCGCGGCCGCCGAGGCCTCCCAGGTGAACTCCTGGGCCCGCGCGACCCCTGAGCGGGACAGCTGGGCCCGTCGCTGCGGGTCGTCGATCAGGGCCCGCAGCGCGGTCGCGATGCTGTCGGCGTCCGGCTCGGTGTAGGCCACCGCGTCGCCGCCGACCTCGGGCAGCGAGAGCCGGCGCGCGGTGAGAACCGCGGCCCCGCAGGCCATCGCCTCGAGGACCGGCAGGCCGAAGCCCTCCGCCTTGCTGGGGTACGCCACCACCAGCGCGCCACCGAGCAGCCCGGGCAGGTCGGCCGGCCGCATGAAGCCGGTGCGCACGACCTTGAGGTGGGTGGGCACCTCGGTGACCGCCTGGTCGACGCCGTCGTCCCAGCCGCTGCTGCCGGCCAGCACCAGCGCCGGCGGGTCGCCCATGTCCTGGACCGCGCGGACCCAGCCGCGCACCAGGTCGGGGACGTTCTTGCGTCGCTCGAGGACGCCGAGGAAGGCAACGTACGTCTTGCCGTGCAGCCCGAGGCGGTCGTTGACCCGCCGGGTCTCGGCCTCCGACGGCGGCCGGAAGGTAGCGGTGTCGACGCCGTGGTGGGCCACGTCGATCCGGGCCGGGTCGGCCTGCAGCAGCCGGACCAGCTCGTCCCGGGTCGCCCGCGAGGGCACCACCACCCGGCTGGCCCGCCGCACCGCGGTGCGGGTGGCGGAGCGGTAGAAGCCGGTCTTGACCGCGCTGTGCAGCTCGGGCTCGGAGAAGAAGGTGACGTCGTGCAGGGTGACCACCACGGGCACCGGTGCGTGCAGCGGCATCGTGTAGTACGGCGAGTGGATCAACCCGGCACCGACCTGCTGGGCCACCAGCGGGAGGCCGGTCTGCTCCCAGGCCAGCCGGGCCGGGCGGTGCGCGATGGCGGACGGCCCGGGTACGACGTCGGCGGCGCCGGCCAGCCGGTGGAAGCGCTCGGCGTCGGACCGCTGGCAGACCACGACGAGGTCCTGGCCGGCCTCGCAGAGGGCTCCGACGAGTCCGTCGACGTAGCGTCCGACACCACCGCGGTCGGAGGGCACCGCAGTCGCGTCGAGCAGCACCCGGGGTGCTCCCGACGACTCACCTGACACTGACGACGTCACTCCTTCGCTGTCGGAGGATCCCGCGCATGCTTGCCCGGACACCCACCTCGCAGCCTACGCCGCGAGATGCCGCCGCGAAGGGCACCCGCGCCAGGTCGACCCGGTCATCTCAACCCCGGAAAGTGAGCGTCCGGGTGCCGGCGTCGGCGGCCAGCCCGGCCCGCAGCAGGAACGCCTGGCCGCGGACGACGGCGGGAGCGGCCGTGCCGTCCCCGTCCCAGTCCCCGACGACCGGCCGGTCGGCCGCCCGCCCGAAGGTCACGACGATGCCGGCCGGGCCGGCCGACCGCCGGTTGCGCAGCAGCCACCGGCCGTCCCGCTCGACGCCGATGCCGGTGCGGGCACTGCCGTCCCACGACCCGACCAGCGGGACGTCACCCACCCGGCCGAACCCGAACCGCCGCTGCGCGACGCCGGAGGTCAGACTGCGGCGCAGCAGCCAGGTGCGCCCGCGGACCACCCCGAGCCCGAGCCGCTTGCCCGTCCAGGACCCCACGACGGGCCGGTCGCCCGGCCGGCCGAAGACGACGGTCTTCGTCGGTGCGCCGCCGGTCAGCCCGGTCCGCAGCAGCCAGCGACCGGCCCGGTAGACGCCGAGGTCGTCGTCGCCGTCGCCGTCCCAGTCGCCGACGACCGCGACGTCACCGGCCGCGCCGTAGCGGAACCGCTTGACCCAGCCGCCGCCCGACCCGGTCATCTGCAGGGCCACCTGGCCGGCCCGGAACCAGCCGACCTGGTCGATGCCGTCGCCGTCCCAGTCGCCGACCAGCGGCTGGGCGGCCGGGCCGCCGGTGCGCCGCATCGCGATCGTGAAGCCCGGCGACAGCAGGCCGAGCGCCTGCCGCACGTCCCAGCCATCGACGTACGACGTCGTGAGCGCACCGTTCTTGATGCCGACCACCATGACGCCGGCCACCCGCGACTCCGCGCCGCGCGGCGGCACCGACACGGTGCTGATGCTGGCGAAGCCGAGCCGTGCTGCCAGCGTCGCCCAGGTCACCCCGGTGGCCCAGGACCGCTTCTCGGCCGGGTTGCTGGACGCCGCGTCCCAGGTCGAGTCGTCGACAGCGCGCAGGAACGGCGCCTCGACGCCCCACACGTAGCGCTCGTCCTCGGTGTGGCCGCCCATCGACGAGGAGTAGAACGCGTCGATCAGCGCACCCGACGCCGCGTCCGCGACCACCCGGCCGGACGTCGCGTCGACCGCCGCCTTCCACTTCAGGCCCCAGGCGCCGTTGGTGCCCTCGGTCTCCTTCTTCCAGCCGGTCCAGTTCTGGTCCGCCGGGGTCGGCATCAGCACCCGGTCAGCCCGCTTGGCGGCGAAGGTGCGGGCGGCGACGGCCTGCGCCTGCAGGGCGGCGGCCGGGAATGACGCGGGCACCTCGGCGATGCCCCACAGGTACTTGTCCATCGCGGCACCGTTGTCGGTGGTGTCGATCTGCTGCACCGCGTCGAGGAGGGCGCCGTCGACCGAGAACCGGGTCCAGTCCCAACGCACCCAGCGCTCGAGGTAGACCGACGCACCCCGCCAGGTCGTGAGGTGTGCCACCGAACCGGACTCCTGCAGCCGCAACGGGACAGCAGCCGAGCCGCCCTGCCAGAGCTGCTTGCGCGGGATCACGCCGAGATCCCAGAGCACGAACTGGCTGTGCGTCGCGTCGTCGAGCCGCAGCTGCCACCGCGACCCCGGCGGCTGGGCCGGCGGGCACGGCGGCCCGGTGGGGGTGGTCGTCGGCGAGGGCGTCGGGGTGGTGACCGCCGGTGTCGCGGTGGCCGTCGGCGCGGGCGTCGGCGCGGGCGGGACGCAGCCGGTCAGCAGCCAGGTCAACGTGCCCTGCACGGCCTGGACGTCGACCCGGTAGCCGTTGTCGAGCATCCGCAGCCGCACGCTCGCCGGCATCGGCCGGGTCACCACCGCCGTGCTCGCGTAGTAGCGGGTGAGGATCTGGTCGGCCGAGCAGCCGAGGCGGGCCGCGCCCTGCGCGCCGTACTGGCTCATGCCCAGGCCGTGGCCCCAGCCGCCGCCGCGGAAGACGACGTCGCCCGCCGCCGTGGCCGCCGGGATCGCCGCACCGCCGGACGGCGGGCAGTCCGCGGCGGCGGCCGGAGCCGCGGGCAGCCCGGCGACCCCGCCCAGAACCAGGGCGACGGCGACCAGCAGCCGCACTGGCTGGGACGGGTGGGGCTGGTGGGACGACGGCACCGGTCCACGATAGGCGCTCCCGGCCGCGCTCGTTAGGGTTGCCGGCGATGCGCCTCCTGTTCTTCGGCACCTACGACGCTGGGGCGCACCCCCGGGTCGCCGTCCTGCGTGACGGCCTGCGGGCCCGCGGCGCCACGGTGCGGGAGTGCAACGCGCCGCTCGGCCTCTCGACCGCCGCCCGGGTGTCGATGCTGCGCCGTCCCTGGACCCTGCCGCTGCTTGCCTGGCGGCTGCTGGTCTGCTGGAGCGCGTTGGCCGTCCGTTCGCAGCGCTGGCGCCAGGACGGCAGCTGGCCGGACGCGGTGGTCGTCGGCTACCTCGGCCACTTCGACGTGCTGCTGGCCCGGCGGCTGTTCCCGCACGTGCCGGTCGTCCTCGACCACCTGGTCGGTGCCAGCGACACGGCCACCGACCGCGGCGTGTCGGGCGGCCTGCGGCAACGCCTGCTGCGTCGGCTGGACGCGGCGGCGCTCTGCAGCGCCGACGTGGTGGTCGTCGACACCGACGAGCACCGCGACGCCCTGCCGGCTGCCCATCGCGGCCGCGCGCTGGTGGTCCCCGTCGGCGCACCGGAGTCCTGGTACGCCGGTAGAGGCGCGCCCCACACCGATGACGGGCCCCTGCGGGTCGTGTTCTTCGGACTGTTCACGCCGCTGCAGGGCGCCCCCGTGATCGGGGCCGCACTGGCCGCGCTCGCCGGCGACGAGCACCCGATCGAGGTGACGATGATCGGTGCCGGCCAGGACCTTGACGAGACCCGGTCGCTGGCCGCCGGCAACCACCGGGTGCACTGGCTGGACTGGGTCGACGCCACCGACCTGCCCCGGATGGTCGGCGCGCACGACGTCTGCCTCGGCATCTTCGGCACCGGACCGAAGGCGCTGCGCGTGGTGCCCAACAAGGTGTTCCAGGGTGCCGCCGCCGGCTGCGCCGTCGTCACGTCGGACACCGCACCGCAGCGGCGGGTCCTGGGTGACGCCGCGGTGCTCGTGCCCGCCGGCGACCCCGCGGCTCTCGCCGAGGCGTTGCGCTCGCTCGCCACCGACCGGTCGCGGTTGGCAGCGGCCAAGTCGGCCGCTGCCGCGCTCGCGGACTCGTCGTTCACCCCCGCCGCCGTCACGGCACCGCTGCACGAGCGCCTGCTCGCCGTCGTACCCCGGAGGACCTGATGACCACCCGATCGACGTCCGTGCTCCCGCCGCTGAGCCCGAACGGCTGGCTGCGCTGGGAGGTGGTGTCCCGGCTGCTGCCGCCCGGGCGGCTGGACGTGCTCGAGATGGGCTGCGGCCAGGGCGGCTTCGGCGCCCGGCTGGCGCAGCGCTACCGCTACGTCGGCGTCGAGCCGGACGCGGTCTCCTGCACGGTCGCGCGGGCCCGGGTCGCGGCGGCCGGGGGTGGCGGCGAGGTGCGCCACGGCGACGAGTCGGTGGTCGCCGCCGGCGAGCTGTTCGACCTGGTGGTGGCGTTCGAGGTGATCGAGCACATCGAGGACGACGCCAGTGCGCTGGCCGCCTGGGCGTCGCACCTGCGGCCGGGCGGCTGGCTGCTGCTCTCGACGCCGGCCTGGCAGAAGCGGTTCGGGCCGGCTGACGAGATGGTCGGGCACTTCCGCCGCTACGACCCCCCGGTGCTGCGGTCGCGGCTCGCGGGCGCCGGGCTGACCGACATCGAGCTGGTGCACTTCG
>JAVEDA010000135.1 GCA_030841195.1 Actinomycetota bacterium
CTCCTCGCCGAGGTAGCAGAACCGGGTGTCGTGGGTCGCGCCCTCCTTGTTGTCGTAGTGCGGCACGACAGCAGCGGCGACGCCGGTCAGCTCGCCGAGCAGGTCCAGCCCGGGCACCCACTCCGGGTCGGCGCCCACCTTGTAGATCTCGTAGACCGGCACGGCGTGGCTGCCAAGCGTCAGCGCGGCGGCACTGCCGAGGACGAGGGTGCCGCCGCGGCGTACGACAGCGGCGAGAGCGGCCGGGACCGGCGTGCCACGCCAGTGCCGCAGGGCGTACGTCGGTGAGCCGGGCCCGGCGAACGCCCACGCTGCCCGGTCCAGCAATGCCAGCGACTTGCCGGCCTGCGCGGCGTCCTCGCGGCCGGACCAGGCGGCCACCTCGACCTCGCGGCCGACGCTCTGGGCGAAGTAGGAGCGAGTCTTGGTGACCAGCTCGGCGCGGTTCATCTGGAACGCGAACGGGGTGTCGAGCATCACTGCCGGGCCGGCGGGGCAGGCCGCGAACACCTCGCGGTGGACCCGCACCATCGTCGGCGTGGTCTCACCGGAGCCCATCACCACCAGGCGGCTCACGCGGCCACCGCCTCGGCCCGCGCGGCCAGCGCGAGCAGGTCGGCGGCCATCCGGTCCGGCTGCTGGGCGTGCAGGTCGTGGTGGGCGCCGACGTAGAGCGAGGTGGTCGAGTCGGGCAACAACGAGGCGGCCAGGTCGGGGCCGGAGCGGTCGGCGTCCTCGGTCGCGACGGCGGCAGCGAGCAGGACCGGCACACCGACCCGGGGGAACAGCGGGCGAGGGTCGACCTCCCACAGCGAGTGCAGGATCTGCTTGTGGTGCTCGCGGGTGAGCCGCGCGACCGCATGGCCGTCGGCGTCCTCGGCGGCGTTGCCGAGCTGCGCCTCGATCCCTTCCGGCGGGAAGCCGGCGAACCACTCGCCGAACCGGTCGCCGAGCTCGGCCAGGGTCAGCCCGTGCGGCACCTGCGGTGCGAGCTCGGCCCAGCACTGCTCGAACGCCGGGTAGCGCTGGCCGAGCCAGATCCAGCCGCCGTCCACCAGCGCGACGGCGGCGACCCCGCCGTGCTCGGCGGCGAGTGTCAGCACGACGTTGCCGCCCCAGGACTGGCCGGCGACCACCGGCTCGCGCTCGCCGGTCAGCCCGAGCTGGTCGCACAGCACGGCCAGGTCGGCTGCGCACTGCTCGGTGGTGTAGCCGTCGGGTACCTGCTCGGACCGGCCGTGCCCGCGCTGGTCGACGGCCACGACCTGGTGCCCGGCCGCGGCCAGCAGCCGCGCCGTGCCGTCCCACAGGCGGGCGTTGGACGACAGCCCGTGCACCAGCAGGAACGGCCGGCCGGGGCCGTCGGCGCGGCGCAGGGCGAGCCGCGGCCCGTCCGGCAGCTGGACCGCGTCGTCGTACAGAAGATCGGTCATCGTTCCAGCGACCCTAGGTCGGCGCGCCGACATCGGCGACCCCGGTTCGGGGTCAGAACGCCGCGCGGACCCTGCCTACCGGGCGCCCGCCGCCAAGCAGCGGGACCTCCGCGAGCTGGTCGAAGACCGGGGCGTCCACGCCGAGTGCCCGCAGCGCGGCGACCATGATCGGCGGGCGGGCCCGCTGGGCCCCGTCGTCGACCTTGAACGTCACGGCCCGCCCGTCCGGCAGTGCGGCGGCGTAGACGCCCTCCGCGCCGTCCTTGGCGATCAGCCCGGGTACACCGGCAATGAGGGCCGTCACGTCCCGGCGGGTGCCGCCCAGCCACTGGGGATTGGTGCGGATCGCCTCGGCCACCCGGTGCTCCGGCGTGCCCGGCGGGGCCGTGGCGATCGCGACGAAGGCCCGGGCCAGCCCGGCCAGGGTCAGGGCGAACAGCGGGGCGCCGCAGCCGTCGACCCCGGTGGCGGTCACGGGTTCGCCGGCGAGCCGCTCGACGGTCCCCAGCAGCGCCTTCTGCAGTGGGTGGTCCGGGTCGGGGTAGCTGTCGGTGGGCCAGCCGTTGACCACGCAGGTCGCCAGCATCGCGGCGTGCTTGCCGGAGCAGTTCATGGCCAGCGGGGTGGGGGCCGTGCCGGCGGCCACCCAGGCCAGCTTCTCGACCTCGTCGACCGGGTAGTCCGGCGGAGTCCGCAGGGCGGTCTCGTCCAGGCCGGCGGCGGCGAGCAGCCGGCGTACGCCGTCGAGGTGGAAGGCCTCGCCGGAGTGGCTGGCCGAGGCCAGCGCGAGCAGCTCGCCGTCCAGGTCGAGGCCGGCCTCGAGCATGCCGACCGCCTGCATCGGCTTGTTGGACGAGCGCGGGAAGATCGGGGCGTCGGGGGCGCCGAGCTCGAGCACCCGGCTGCCGTCGGCGGCGAGGGCCAGCAGGCTGCCCCGGTGGTGCCCCTCGACGAAGCCGGACCGGACGACCTCGGCGAGCAGAGACGTGGTGGTCAGCGTTCGGCCAGGAGGTCGTCGACGCTGGCGGCACCGCTCTTGTAGCGGGCGGCGACCTCGGCGGTCAGAGCGTCCATCACGGTCTGCACTGCGTGGCGGTCCTCGGAGATGCTGTGCTCGAAGCCCTCCAGCCGGCCGAGCGACTCGCGCAGCTCGTCGTCGGTGTGGTGCTCGACGTCGGAGACGCCGACGTCGGCGATGATCTGCTCGACCAGCCGGCGGTGCTCGTCGACCCGCGACGGCTCGACCCGCAGGAACCGGCCCAGGCCGTGGTCGCTGCGGGCGGAGTCGGCCAGGACGCCGGAGAGGTGCTCGACGATCTTGTCGCCGCCGCCGGCGCGCCGGGACAGCTCGGCCCGCAGGATGTCCATCCGGCCCTGCAGCATACGGCCCACGTAGGAGAGGTCGGCCTCCTCCTGCTCGGCCTCGCGGCGGCGGGACCGCAGCTCGTCGAGGTCGAGGTCGGTCAGGTTGTCGGCGTAGCCCTCCGACAGGACCTTGTCGATCCGGCGGCGCCCGTTCGGGTAGGGCTCGTGGGTACTCATCGGGACTCCCCTGCGGTCACGGACGTGCGGTCCTTCACGCGCAGCAGTGCGCGCGCCTCGTCGGTGGTCATCGGCGGCCGCTGGGCCAGCCGGGCGAGCTCGGCGGCACGGGCCACCAGCTCCTCGTTGCCGGTCACCGGCCGGCCCTTGGCGAAGGTCAACGTGTCCTCCATGCCGACCCTCAGGTGGCCCCCCGCGGACAGCGCAGCGAGGGCGACCGTCAACGACGTACGGCCGATGCCGGTCGCGGACCAGGAGCAGCCCGCGGGCAGCGCCGCGACCGCGGCGACCAGGGCGGCGGCGGTGCCGGGCATGCCGCCGGGGACGCCCATGACGAGGTCGCAGTGCACCTGGCCGCCGTAGGGGGCGCCGTAGGTGTCGAGCAGCCGGCGCATGGACGCGACGTGGCCGAGGTCGAAGAGCTCGAACTCGGGCACCACCTCGGCGGTCTGGGTGCGCTGGTAGAGCTCGGCCATGAACGGCCAGGGGTTGGCGAAGACGTCGTCGCCGAAGTTGGTCGTGCCGCAGGTCAGCGAGCAGGAGTC
>JAVEDA010000157.1 GCA_030841195.1 Actinomycetota bacterium
ACGGCCGCAGCGGCTCCCGCTTCTGCCCCGAGCCCAGGTGCTCGGCCCGCCGGTGGATGCCGGCCAGCGGCCCCCGGAACATGCGCACCTGCAGATAGCCGACGCCTACGGCGAGCGCGACAGCGACGACCGTCGCCACCAGGCCGGCCGCCACGACGGTGCCGGTCGAGGGGTCCTCGCGCAGCGCGAAGACCGTCAGCGGCAGACCCACCAGCAGCGCGGTCAGCAGCGCCACCAGGACCGCAGCAGCGAGCACCCGGACCCTCATCGACGGGTCACCTACGGGTCACTCGCGCTCGAAGCGGAACCCGACACCTCTCACCGTGGTGATGAAGCGGGGGTTGGCGGCGTCGTCGCCCAGCTTCTTGCGCAGCCAGGAGACGTGCATGTCCAAGGTCTTCGTGGACCCCCACCACGCCGTGTCCCACACCTCGCGCATGAGCTGCTCGCGGGTCACGACCTTGCCGTTCTCGCGCAGCAGCACCCGCAGGAGGTCGAACTCCTTCGCGGTGAGCGACAGCTCGCGCTCCTCGATCCAGGCCCGGTGCGACTCCACGTCGATCCGCACCCCGCGCACGCCCGCGGCGATCTCGATGCCGCCGCGGCGGAGCAGGGCCCGGACCCGGGCCAGCAGCTCGGCCAGCCGGAACGGCTTGGTCACGTAGTCGTCGGCACCGGCGTCCAGCCCCACGACCGTGTCGACCTCGTCGGTGCGGGCCGTGAGCACCAGCACCGGGACGCCGCTGCCCTCGGTGCGCAGCCGCCGGCACACCTCGAGCCCGTCCATCCCGGGGAGCCCGATGTCGAGCACCACCAGGTCCACGGGCGTCCCGTTGGTGGCCGACTCGAGCGCCCCTGGACCGTCCTCGAAGACCTCGACCTCGTAGCCCTCACGGCGCAGGGCGCGCGCGAGTGGCTCCGAGATCGCCTGGTCGTCCTCGGCGAGCAGCACGCGCGTCATAGCGGCATCGTAGGCACATCGTGACGCACAGCATCGATCCGCGCCGTGCGTTTCGCACCTCAGCTCAGTCCAGCCACCCGTCTGCCGACTCGCCGCAGGTCACGGACTCGCTGCTCGTAGGTGGCTCCGGCCCCCAGCAGCGCCAGCCCGAGCACCCCGATCGTCACCCAGCGCGGCACCGCGTCGTAGGCCGCGGCGAGGTAGGGCGCCAGCTGCACCAGGGCGTCGATGGCGAGCACCGCGGCCCCCAGCACGAGGGGCGCCTGCAGCCGCCGGGCCACGCCGGCCGCCAGCACCGCAGCCGCGACCACGGCGAGCAGCAGGGGCCGAAGGTCGCCGGAGTCGGTCACCGCCCGGAGCAGGCTGGGCACCAGGATGAGGGACAGCCCGCTGCCGTACGCCGCCCAGGAGCCGTACGCCGGGTCGCGCCGGTGCCGCAAAGCCCCCACCACCAGCAGCGCGACCCCGCCGGGCACGGTGTAGGCCTCCGGCGCGTCGACATCGGCGTCGGCGAGCCGGACCCAGCTGCTGGCGGCCAGCACCAGGCCGGCACCCCAGCCGAGCCGGTGCCGCTGCGGCGTGGTCGCGACGACGGCCAGGCCGAGCCCGGTGGCCAGCAGCGCCACCCACAGCCGGTCACCGTCGAGGGCTGCAAGCGCGAGCGCCGGGCCGGCGGCGAGCCCGGCCACGACCTGCACCGCACCGCGGACCGGCCGGCCGGTCGGCATCGGCGTCGCCGTCAGCGCCATCAGGGCCGCCGCGGTCACGGCGGCCGCGAGCCCGCAGCCCGCGAGCGCGCTGCCGCCCCAGCGAGCCACCGCCGCCGCGTCGGCCACCGTCGCGGCGACGCCCACGGCGACCACCGCGGTGTGCAGCGGCCCCCAGAACACGTCCTCGGGAGCTGTCCGAAGTGACAGCGCAAGCGCCGCCGCGGCGGCCACCACGGCCAGCAGGCCCAGCGCCAGTGACCAGACAGCGGGCCAGCTGGCACCGTCGTACCGGGCCAGGGCAGCGGCCTCGGCCACGACGACGAGCACCGCCGCGGCGACCAGGGCCACCCGCCAGGACCGCATCTCCTGCGGTCCGCGGGCCGCGACGGCCCCCGCCAGCAGCGCCACCGCAGCACCGGGGAGCGTGACGAGGGTGGTGACGTCGTCGGCCAGCGCCCAGCTCGCCGTGAGGGCGAGCAGCAGCGCGCCGGTGCCCAGCGCCGCCCAGCCCGGCAGGACCCGGCCCGTGGCCGCGAGCAGGCCGCCGCCGACCAGCAGCACCGCCGCGAGAACCAGGAGCGACGCCAGCGCCAGCGGGTAGGTGGCCCCGAGAGCCGGCGCGGCCAGCAGCCCGGCCGCGCCGAGCACCGGCACCGCAGCGGCTACCAGCTCGCGGCGGCGCAGCACCAGGGCACCGATGACCAGCAGCGCCACCGCCTCGGCAAGCAGCACGGCCGCCGGCCGGTCCACCACGACGGGCACCGAGACCGGAGCCCAGCTCCACGGCTGCTCCAGCGGCTGGAGCATGCCGTCCAGCGCCCGGCCCACCGGCTCCAGGGCGGCCAGGGCGGGCAGCAACCCGGCGAGCAGGACGACCACAGCTGGGGCCGTACGCCGGGCGGCGGGCACCCACCGGCCAGCGAGCAGCACCAGGGCCGCGAGGCCTGCGGACGCGACGCCGATCCAGCCGGGCTCCACCACGTCGTACGCCGGTGCCCAGACCGCTGCGACCAGCAGCACGGCGGCCAGCCCGTCCAGCGCCGGCACTGCCCCTGCGTCCGCCGCCGGCTGCCGCGCCCCGACCCAGCCGGCCGCGGCGGCCAGGACGCCGGCGAGCAGCAGCAGGAGCGCGGTGCCGATCACGAGGGAGCCGTCCTCGGCGTAGGCGGCCGCGCCGGCCGAGACCGCGGCCACCAGCAGCGCCAGGCCGCCGCCCGCCGCGACCAGGACCCGGGCGTCGTGCGTGCGGGAGCCGGACGGCCAGGCGGTGGCCAGCGCGACAGCTGCGACAGCCTGTCCCGTGAGCAGGAGGGCGTCCACGGCCAACGGCCGCTCGGCCCGGTCAGAGAGGTACGCCGCGAGCAGCGGCACGGGCAGCTGGCCCACCGCGGCCGCGGTCAGCGGGAGGGCCCGGGTGGGCAGGACGAGGGCGAACAGCCCGGTCAGGACCGCCACGACCGTCAGGGCGCCGGCCCAGTACAGCGCGCCGTCGACGTCGCCGAGCCCGGCCAGGTCCGACGACCGGGCGCCGAAGCAGTCCAGCACCGCCAGGCCGGCGGTGAGCAGCGAGAGCCACTCGGCGGTCGAGGTCAGGCCTGCCCGGTGGGTGCGGAGGGCTCCGACGGCGGCCAGCGCGGTCACGCCGGCCATCACGGCCGATCGGCCGCCGACGCCGAGGCTGCCCCAGGAGACGGCCAGGAAGATCACCGCGGCCACGCCCAGGAGCCCGACCCCCAGGGCGAGCAGCAGGTTCTGCACCTTGCGGCGGGACCACTCGGGGCGGGGCACGGCGGGTGCGGGCGGCACGGGCGCTGCGGTCGGCGGCCCGGCCGACGCGGGCGAGGTCGTCGGCGTCCCAGCGGGTGCCCACGGGGCGGCAGCCGGCTCGCGGCGCAGCTGCGCGATCAGCGCGGCGCGGCGGTCGAGCAGCTCGGCGGCCTGCACCGACACCTGCCAGAGCTGCGAGGCCAGCGGCCCGGTGAGCCGCAGACCGCAGGCCCGGCAGGTATCCCGCTCGGCGGGCAGAGTGGCGGAGCAGGACGGGCACCGGGTCGGGTCCGCCAGGTGCAGCTCGGGGATCATCGTCCCCACCCGCCGTCGGGGGCTGAGACCGACCCGTCCGCCGGGCGGGGGTCAGGCTCGGCGCGCGACGACAGCCGCAGCGCGACCGCACCGCAGCTGCCCCAGGAGGCGAGCACCGCGAGGAACCCCGTTGCCGAGCCCAGACTGTCCCGCAGCAGCGCGCCCACCAGCGCGGACACTGCGCAGCAGAGGACCAGGCCGCCCGCCGCGCCAAGCAGCGCGGCCCCGGCGGCTGACCCCGGGCGCTGCGCCTTCCGGCGGCGGTGGGCGGCGAAGGCCACCAGGGCCATGCCGGGCGACATGACGACGACGAAGATGCCGGCCAGCACGGCCACGAAGAAGGCGATCTCGGCCGGAGTGAACTCAACGGGTCCAGCGAGCACTGTCGGTTCCATGCCTGGAGCATCGGTCCCAGCCGGGGCCCGCCGTACCCGTACGGATACTCAGATCACCTGAGCCGGTGCTCAGACCGGGGTGACGCCGTGGCGGCGGCGGGAGAAGTGGCGGTCCTTGCCGCGGTAGGTGCGCAACCGGCGCACCAGCTCCTCGCGCAGCATCTCCGGCGTGACGATGTCGTCGATGACCAGCTCGCTGGCCAGCCGGACGATGTCGATGTCCTCGTCGTACTCACGTCGCTTCTCGGCCACGAAAGCAGCCCGCTCGTCCTCGTCGGCGATGGCGGCGATCTTGTTCGCGTAGACCGCGTTCACCGCCGCCTCGGCGCCCATCACCGCGATCTTCGCGGTGGGCAGGGCCAGGGTCGCGTCGGGCTCGAAGCCGGGGCCGGCCATGGCGTAGAGCCCCGCGCCGTAGGCCTTGCGCACGACGACGCAGATCTTCGGCACGGTGGCCTCGGAGATCGCGGTGATCATCTTGGCGCCGTGCCGGATGATGCCGGCCTTCTCGACCACCGACCCGACCATGAAGCCGGGCACGTCGGAGAGGAACACCAGCGGCACGTTGAAGGCGTCGCACAGCTGCACGAACCGGGTCGCCTTGTCGGCCGAGTCGATGAACAGCACCCCACCCTTGAACATCGAGTTGTTGCCGACGACGCCGACGACCTCGCCGTCGAGGCGGCCGAAACCCACCGTGACCTCGCGGGCCCACAGCGCGTGGATCTCGAAGAACGACCCCTCGTCGAGCAACCCCTTGGCGTAGCGCCGCATGTCGAACGCCTGCCGCTCGCTGGCCGGCACCAGCGCCGCCAGGTCGACGTTCGCAGGCGCGGGCACGGACGCAGCACTGGGCGGGGTGCCGAGGTAGTTCGAGGGCAGGTACGACAGGTAGGCGCGGACCGTGTCGAGCGCCTCCTGCTCGGTGCCCACCAGGAAGTGGCCGACGCCGGACTCGGCACAGTGCACCCGGGCGCCGCCCATGGCCTCGAGGGTGGTCTTCTCGCCCGTCACCATCTCGACCATCCGGTCCGAGCCGAGGTACATCGAGGCGTTGCCCTCGACCATGACGACGACGTCGCAGAACGCCGGGATGTACGCGCCACCGGCCGCCGACGGGCCGAACAGGGCACAGACCTGTGGGATCGAGCCGCTCGCCCGCACCTGGTTCCAGAAGATCTTCCCGGCCCCGCGCCGCCCCGGGAACAGGTCGATCTGGTCGGTGATCCGGGCCCCGGCCGAGTCGACCAGGTACACCATCGGGACCGACGTCGAGTAGGCCCGCTCGATGACCCGGATGATCTTCTCGACCGTCCGGGCGCCCCACGAGCCAGCCTTGACCGTCGAGTCGTTGGCCATCAGCGCCACCGGGCGGCCCTCTATGGTCGCGGTGCCCGTCACGACACCGTCAGCGGGCAGGTCCGGGGCAGCCACGTTGGCGAACACGCCGTCCTCGACGAAGGACCCCTCGTCGACCAGCAGCCGCACCCGCTCGCGGGCGAAGAGCTTGCCCTTTCCGGCGTTCGCCTCGTGGTACTTCGCCGCACCGCCGCGCTCGACCCGGGCGCGCAGCTCCGCCGCCGGTGGGTGCTCGGGGAGGGGGTTGTGCTCCTGGGACTGGACCGGCGACACGCGATTCACCTCGGGGACGGTGGCTGAGGGACGCGGGCGAGCCTAACGCCGGTCCTGCAGCGGCGGCGCCGAGGCGGACTCCGGGGAGGTGGTCGACGCCCCGGCCACGGCGATCGCCACGAGTGCCCGGAGCACCCCCTCGAAGTCGAGCAGGTGCATGGTGAGGGTGTCCGCGAAGACCTCGACCAGCCAGCCGCAGCCGTCCACCGTCGCCCCGGCGCCGATCACGGCCCGGTAGCCGGCGATCACCAGCGCGGCTTCCTCGTCCGGGTCGTTGCCGGGCACGCCCAGCTCGACGGCGAACGAGGCCGCGCCCAGGACGGCGCGCTCGGTGGCTGGGAACGCGGCCAGCTGGAACACCGCACCAACCTGGTTCTGCTGGGCGAACCGGGCATCCGACGGGTCGCCGGCGCGCTGCACCGAGCTGCTCACCGTGACCAGCTCCGGCCCGCCGCCGGGAGCCTCCGACACCCACCAGCCGGCCCCGTCCGCGACCGACAGCAGGTGGGCCGCGACGGCCTCCAGCCGCTCCCGCCGCCCCGCGCCCTCCAGTTGGTCCAGCACCGCGAGCCCGGCGTCGAGGGTCTCGGGAGCGAGCGCTCCGCCGTGGCTGCGGCGGCTGCGCCGGTCGTTCCCGGCGGGGTCGAGGTTCTCCCCGGCCGCCACCCGTCCGGCCACCACCGGCCAGCGCAGCCCGGCCCGCTTGGCGCGGTACTGCGCGGCGTCCGCCAGCCGGAGCAGCCGGAGCGGCGTGTCCACGTGCCCGTCCAACGAGTCGGTCGAGGCCACCCCGCAGGACACCCCGGTGCTCATCGGCTGCCCGTCGACCAGCCGGCACAGCTCCTCGGCCACCCGGACCGCCTCACTGCTCGGCGCGCCGCTGACGACGATGCAGAACTCGTCCCCGCCGATCCGGGCCGCCAGGCTCCCCGGGACCAGGCCGCTGGCCCGGCTCACCGCCTCGCCCACCGCGGCGATCAGCCGGTCGCCCGCCTCGTGGCCGAAGGAGTCGTTGACCTGCTTGAGCCGGTTGATGTCGGCGAGGACCACCGACACCGGCTGGTCCGGCGGCGCACCGGGGTGCACCTCGGCCTCGAGCCGGTCGTCGACTGCGCGCCGGTTGGCGAGACCGGTCAGCGGGTCCTGGAACGCCAGCCGCTCGATCCGGGCGAAGTGGTCGGCCTGCACGACGCCGGTCGCCACGTGGGTGGCCACGGCGGCCGCGAACTCCACCTCGGCGGCCGTGAACCGGGGCTGCCCGGCGAACCGGGTGGCGTAGAGCCCGCCCCACACCCGGGCGTCGACCACGATCGGCACGCCCAGGCTGGAGTCCTTCCCGAGGGCGCGCAGCAGTTCCGCCTCCTCCTCGCCGTCGTCGACCGTGGCGACGTAGCCGAGTCGTTGCTGGACCACCGTGTGCGCCTGCGGGAACCGGGTCGCGGGGTAGACCTCGTCGCTCGGGAACCGGACCTCGTCCGGGCCCAGCACGCCGACGTTGACCAGCACCCGGAGCAAGCCCTGCTCGCCCTCCCAGCGGGTGATCGACAGCGACGCCGCGTTCAGCGCCCGGCGGGCCTCCTCGGCGGTCAGCTCGATGAGGTCGTCGAAGCTGCGTGCCGCGCCGACCACCTTGGCGATGTCCAGCAGCGACCGCAGACGTCCCGCATCGCCGGACTGCGTCACGCCAGCACTGTGGACCACGAAGGAGTCCGCGCGGGGCCGGTCGACCAAAAAGACGGCGTTTCGCCCCTTATCTGCGCCCCGTCTCGCACCAAACGGCTCAGGCCGGGACGGTGCGGGTGCGCGGGCCGGCCCGCAGCACCTGGGAGGGCAGGGTGCGCCCGACCATGATCTCGGCCTGGGCGGCCACCTCGATCATCGCCTCCAGGTCGATCCCGGTGGCC
>JAVEDA010000188.1 GCA_030841195.1 Actinomycetota bacterium
GTGTGCGACGTGGACGAGGCGGTCGCGCTGGCCAACGACTCGGAGTTCGGGCTCAACGCGTCCGTCTGGAGCCGGGACGTGAGCGCTGCCCGGCAGGTGGCCGCCCGCCTGCGCACCGGCACGGTCAGCATCAACGAGACGTATGCCGCGGCGTGGGGGGCGACCCGCTCGCCGATGGGCGGCGTCAAGGACTCCGGGCTCGGCCGCCGGCACGGGCGTGACGGCATCCTCAAGTACACCGACTCGCAGACCGTGGCCGTGCAGCGGCTGCGCGGCTTCGCGCCGCCGCCGTCGGTCTCCTTCGACACCTGGGCCCGCGGCTTCTCGGTCTCCCTGCGCGCGCTCAAGGCCCTCGGCCGCCGATGACCGACCACCACGACGTCGTGGTCGTGGGCTCCGGGTTCGGTGGCTCGGTGACCGCGCTGCGGCTGGCAGAGAAGGGCTACCGGGTGCTGGTGCTCGAGGCAGGCCGCCGGTTCGCCGACGACGAGTTCGCCCGGACGTCGTGGGACCTGCGCCGCTGGCTGTGGGCGCCCCGGCTCGGCTGCTACGGCATCCAGCGGATCCACCGGCTGCCGGACGTCACGATCCTGGCCGGCGCCGGGGTGGGCGGCGGCTCGCTGGTCTACGCCAACACGCTCTACCGGCCGGACGACTCCTTCTACGACGACCCGCAGTGGCGCGACGTCACGGACTGGCGGGCCGAGCTGGCGCCCGCCTTCGAGCTGGCCAGCAGGATGCTGGGCGTGACGCAGAACCCGACCACCACATCGTCCGACCTGGCGATGAAGGCCGTCGCCGACCAGATGGGCGTCGGGCACACGTTCGCGCTCACCCCCGTCGGCGTCTTCTTCGGCGACCGGCCGGGCGTGACTGTGCCCGACCCCTACTTCGGCGGCGCCGGGCCGGCCCGCACCGGCTGCATCCAGTGCGGCGAGTGCATGACCGGCTGCCGGCACGGCGCGAAGAACACCCTGGTGAAGAACTACCTCTACCTGGCCGAGCGGCTCGGCGTGCAGGTGCGCCCGCTGACCACCGTGACCGGGCTGCGGCAGCTCTCCGACGGGGGCTGGGAGGTCGAGACGGTGCGCACCGGAGCGTGGGCGGTGGGGCGCACCCGGCGTACGGTCACGGCGTCCCAGGTGGTGCTCGCGGCCGGCGCGTACGGCACCCAGCGGCTGCTGCACCGGATGCGCGACACCGGCCGGCTGCTGCACCTGTCGCCGCGGCTGGGGCAGCTGACCCGGACCAACTCCGAGTCGCTGCTGGGTGCGCTGGCCCGCGGGCGGGACATCGACTACAGCCGCGGCGTCGCGATCACGTCGTCGTTCCGGCCGGCGCCGGACACCCACGTCGAGCCGGTCCGCTACGGGCACGGCTCGAACGCGATGGGGCTGCTCTCCGTCAGCCTCACCGACGGCGACGGGCCGCGGCCGCGCTGGCTCACCTGGCTGGCCGACCAGCTGCGCGACCCGCGCGGCTTCGCCCGCAGCATGCGGCTGCGCGGCTGGTCCGAGCGCACGATCATCGCGCTCGTGATGCAGTCGGTCGACAACTCGCTGGTGGTCTCCGGCCGGCGACGGCTCGGCCGCTGGGGGCTGACCAGTCGGCAGGGGAGCGGCGCCCCGAACCCGTCCTGGATCCCGGCCGGCAACGAGGTGGTGCGGCGGCTGGCGGAGGTCATCGACGGCGACCCTGGCGGCAACGCGGGCGACCTGGTCGGCTCGACGATGACAGCCCACTTCCTCGGCGGCGCCCCGATCGGGGCCGACCCGGCCACCGGTGTGGTCGACGGCTGGCACCGCGTCTTCGGCCACCAGGGCCTGCACGTCGTCGACGGTGCCGCGATCTCGGCCAACCTGGGCGCCAACCCGTCGCTGACGATCACCGCGCAGGCCGAGCGGGCGATGTCGTTCTGGCCGGTGCACGGTGAACCGGACCCGAGACCGCCGCTGGGCTCCCGATACGAGCCGGTCGCGCCGGTGCCGGCGGCGCACCCCGCCGTACCGGGCCTGTCCCTGTCCTGAAGGGCGGGGGCCGGCTCCCCTGCTCCGCTTTACCGGCCCCCGCCCATCGACGCTTCGGAGCGGGGGAGGTCGGGGGATTGGTCGGTCTTCCATGAGTCCCAGAGCGCCGCGTAGGCGCCCCGGGCCGCCATCAGCTCGTGGTGGCTGCCCAGCTCGGTGATCCGGCCGTCCTCGACCACCGCGACCCGGTCGGCGTCGTGCGCGGTGTGCAGCCGGTGCGCGATCGCGACCACGGTGCGCCCGTGCAGCACGGCGGCCAGCGACCGCTCCAGGTGCCGGGCCGCGCGCGGGTCCAGCAGCGAGGTGGCCTCGTCCAGCACCAGGGTGTGCGGGTCGGCCAGCACCAGCCGGGCCAACGCCAGCTGCTGGGCCTGGGCGGGGGTGATCGGGCGCCCGCCGGAGCCGACCTCGGTCGCCAGCCCCTCGGGCAGGGCGAGCACCCAGTCGAGGGCCTCGACAGCGTCCAGCGCGCTGCGCAGGTCGCCCTCACCGGCCGACGGCCGGGCCAGCAGGAGGTTCTCGGCCACGGTGCCCACGAAGACGTGGTGCTCCTGGGTGACCAGCACGACGTGCTTGCGCAGGTCGTCGAGGGGGAGGCCGACCAGCGGCACCTGACCGACGGTCACGTGGCCGGTCCGCGGCGGGTGGATGCCGGCCAGCAGGCGGCCGAGGGTCGACTTGCCGGCGCCGGACGGGCCGACCACGGCCAGCCGCTCGCCGGGCCGCAGGTCGAGGTCGAGGCCGTGCAGCACGTCGCGCGTCCCGCGGTAGGCGAATCGCACGTCGCGCACCTCGACGTGCTCGTCCACCGGCACGGCCTCACCCTGCTCGCGGTCCGGCGGCACCAGCTCGACCCCGAGGATCCGGGACAGGGCGGTCGCGCCGACCTGCACCTCGTCCAGCCAGGAGACCAGCCGGTCGACCGGGTCGACGATCTGGACCGCGTAGAGCGTGACCGCGGTGACCTGGCCCAGGCTCGCGTGGCCGTTGGACACCAGCCAGCCGCCCCAGACCAGGCTCAACGTCACCGGGATCGCGTAGGCGAGCTCCATCGTCGGGAACCAGAAGGTGCGGATCCGCAGCGTGTACCGCTCGGCCGCGTGCGCGTCGGAGAGGTCGCGCTCCAGGGCCCGGATCCGGCGGCCGCCAAGGCCGAGCGCCTCCACCGTGCGCGCCCCGTCGACGGTCTCGGCCAGGGTCCCGTTGAACGCGGCGTAGCACTCGCGCTCGACCAGGTAGCCCTCGGGCGCCCGGGCCAGGTACCAGCGGGTGCCGAGCCAGATCAGCGGCGCACCGCAGAGCAGCGGCAGCGCGACCAGGGGTGCGATGAGGAAGGCCGCGAGCACCGTGAGCACCACGGTGATGGACGCCACCAGGACCTCGGGCACCGCGAACCGCACCGTGCGGGACAGTGCCTCGACGTCGCCGGTGCTGCGGGTGACCAGGTCCCCGGTGCCGGCCCGCTCCACCGTCGACAGCGGCAGCGACAGCACCTTCTCGAGGTAGCGCTCGCGGAGCCGGGCGAACACCGTCTCGCCGAGCACGAAGGCCGACTTGCGGGCGAACCAGGTCAGCACCGTCTGCACCAGCAGCGCGGCGGCCAGCAGCATCGCCAACCGGTCGATGTGCCCGGTGG
Organism: Actinomycetota bacterium; assembly: GCA_030841195.1. Taxonomy (GTDB): domain Bacteria; phylum Actinomycetota; class Actinomycetes; order JACCUZ01; family JACCUZ01; genus JAVEDA01. Next base: position 3,664 of record JAVEDA010000188.1, read on the forward strand.
TGGTGCCGCCGCTGACCGACTCGACGATCTCGCCGAGCAGCCGCGGCCCGGCCAGCGCCGCCAGCGCGGCGAAGCCGTTGAGTGCAAGCATCCCGAGCAGCGCCCGTCGGTGTTCGCCGAGGAGCACCTTCGCCTGCCCGCGCACCTGGGCGGCGGAGGCGACCGGGAGCGTGGTGGTCGTCGCCCGCCGCTCCGGCAGGGCCGCGCGCGCCATCAGCCGTCCTCCCCTCGGGTCACGGTCTCGCGGTAGCCGAGATGCCGGGCCAGCAGCTCGCGGTGGGTGCCGGTGGCCACCACCCGGCCCGCGACCAGGAAGGCCACCTCGTCGCACTGGTCCAGCAGCAGCGGGCTGGCGCTGGTCACCACGGTCGTACGCCGGTCGGCGGCCGGCCGGTCGGCACCGTGCCGCGCGGCGCGCAAGCGCTGCGCGACCAGGATCTCGGTGTGCGCGTCCACGGCGCTGGTCGGCTCGACCAGCACCAGCACGTCGCTGTCCGCGAGCAGCGCTCTGGCCAGGGCGAGCCGCTGGCGCTGGCCACCGGAGAACCCGCGGCCGGCCTCGTCGACCTGGGCATCCAGCCCCTCGGGCAACGCCTCCAGCACGTCGTGCGCCGCAGCCACGCCTACCCCGGCCAGGATGGCCGCGTCGTCGCCCACCCGTCCCCACGGGTCGAGCTCGGCGCGGAGCTCGCCGGTGAACAGCCGGGGCTCTGCCTCGGACACGAGCACCCGCCGCCGGACGGTCGCCAGCGGCAGGTCGGCCAACCGGGTGCCGCCCAGGGTCACCCGGTCGTCGTCGGTCAGCCGGCCGAGGCGCAGGGCGAGGGCGGCCGACTCGTCCGGGTCGGCGCTGACCACCCCGGTCAGTGAGCCGGCCGTGACGTGCAGGCCCGAGCTGGGGTCCTCCAGGGCCACGTCCAGAGGCGGCTCGGCGGCCGGGTCGGCCGGGTCGGGGATCTCCGGGACGGTCGTCAGCACCGCCACGATCCGGCGGGCGCCGACCAGGGAGCGGGTCACCTTGTCGGCCGCCTCGACCGCCGTACGGATCGGGATGACCAGGAAGAAGGCGTAGCCGTAGAACGCGACCACGTCCCCGACGTCGATGGTGCCCTCCATCGCCAGCCGGGCGCTGAGCCAGGTGACGACGACGAGGAAGATGCCGGGCAGCAGAACCTGGGCCGAGTCGAGGGTCGCCTGCGGGCCGGACACGTGGACCCCGGCCACCCTCAGCTGCTCGGACCGGCGGCGGTAGCGGTCCAGGAAGGCCGGCTCTCCGCCGATGCCGCGCAGCACCCGCAGCCCGGCCACCGTGTCCGCCCCGAGCGCGGTGAGCTGGCCCGCCACCTCGCGCTGCACGTGCTGGCGCCGCTGCAACGGGCGCAGGAGGGGGCCGAGCAGCAGGACCATGGCGGGTACGCCGAGAAGCACCACCAGTCCGAGGACGGCGGACGTGCGCAGCAGCAGCACCGCCACGACGCCGTAGGACACGATCGCACCGGCGAAGCGGGCCGAGACGTCGAACGCGCTGCCGATGTGGAGGGCGTCGTTGGTGGCGGCGGACACCACCTCTCCGGTCGGCAGCCGGCGCCGGATGGCGACGCCCACCAGCGCGCTGTGCCGGCCCAGGAGCTGCATCGCCCGGAACGAGGCGGCCAGCCAGTTGGTCACCGCCATCCGGTGCCGGAGGATGCCGAACACGGCCTGCACCCCGGCCAGGCCGAGGACCACCAGCGACCAGCGGACGGCCGCAGCGAGGTCAGCGTCGGCCACCCCGTCCTGAAGGCCGCGGCCGATGGCGGCCGGCACCAGGGCCTGGGCGACCATCCAGGTGATGCCGTAGGCCATGCCGACGATCAGGGTGCGCCACTGCATCCGGCCGGTCCACAGCAGGAACCGGGCCGGCGACCGGAGATCCGGGGTCCCGGGGTCGTCGTAGGGGAGATGGCGCACGAGAGTCGAACCTACGTTGCCGGGACGCGTTCAATAAAGCGGGTTTCGCGACAGCGAACAAGTGACGTCGTGCGATAGCGAAGGTCGGCATTGCGGTCATGGGAGGATCGGCAGGTGACTGCGACGCCTCCCGAGCCCGGCAACGTCCTCACTCCCACCGTCCTGGTGGTCGACTTCGGGGCGCAGTACGCGCAGCTGATCGCCCGCCGGGTCCGCGAGGCGCGGGTCTACAGCGAGATCGTCCCGCACACGATGCCGGTGGCCGAGATGCTGGCCAAGCGGCCGGCGGCGATCATCCTGTCCGGGGGTCCCGCGTCGGTGTACGCGCCGGGCGCGCCGTCGGTCGACGCCGCGATGTTCGAGGCCGGGGTGCCGGCATTCGGCATCTGCTACGGCTTCCAGGCGATGGCCCTTGCCCTCGGCGGCACGGTGGCCCGCACCGGATCGGCGGAGTTCGGCCGGACCACGCTGGAGGTGGTAGGCGGCGACCCGACGCTCTTCCACGGCCTGCCGCGCGACCAGCAGGTGTGGATGTCGCACAACGACGCGGTGTCCGAGGCGCCGGACGGCTTCACGGTCGTGGCCCGCACGAGCCACACGCCCGTCGCGGGCTTCGAGGACCTCGCCCGCCGGTTGGCCGGGGTGCAGTTCCACCCCGAGGTACTGCACAGCGAGCACGGCCAGGCGGTGCTCGAGCACTTCCTGTACGAGGTCGCCGGCATCGAGCCGAGCTGGACGATGAGCAACGTCATCGACGAGCAGGTCGACGCCATCCGGGCCCAGGTTGGCTCGGCCCGGGTCATCTGCGGCCTGTCCGGCGGGGTCGACTCGGCGGTCGCTGCTGCCCTGGTGCATCGCGCGGTCGGTGACCAGCTCACCTGCGTGTTCGTGGACCACGGGCTGCTGCGGGCCGGAGAGGCGGAGCAGGTCGAGCGGGACTTCGTCGCCGCGACCGGCGTACAGCTGAAAGTGGCGGATGCTTCCAAGCGGTTCCTGGACGCGCTCGCCGGGGTGAGCGACCCCGAGGAGAAGCGCAAGGTCATCGGACGCGAGTTCATCAGGGTCTTCGAGGAGGCCGCGCGCGAGGTGGTGGCCGATGCTGGTGCGCACGGCGAGACAGTCGAGTTCCTGGTGCAGGGCACGCTCTACCCCGACGTGGTGGAGTCCGGTGGCGGCACCGGCACCGCCAACATCAAGTCGCACCACAACGTCGGCGGCCTGCCCGACGACTTGCAGTTCGCCCTGGTCGAGCCGCTGCGGACGCTGTTCAAGGACGAGGTGCGCAAGGTCGGCCTCGAGCTGGGGCTGCCCGAGCCGATCGTGTGGCGGCAGCCGTTCCCCGGGCCGGGGCTGGGCATCCGGATCGTCGGCGAGGTCACCCTCGAACGGCTGGACGTGCTGCGTGAGGCCGACGCGATCGCCCGCGAGGAGCTGACGGCGGCCGGGCTGGACCGGGAGATCTGGCAGTGCCCGGTGGTGCTGCTCGGTGACGTGCGCTCGGTCGGCGTGCAGGGCGACGAGCGGACCTACGGGCATCCGGTGGTGCTGCGGCCGGTGTCGTCCGAGGACGCGATGACCGCCGACTGGACCCGGGTGCCGTACGACGTGCTGGCCCGCATCTCCACCCGCATAACCAACGAGGTCCGCGAGGTGAACCGGGTGGCCCTCGACATCACGTCCAAGCCGCCCGGCACCATCGAGTGGGAGTAGACGGCCCTCTTCCTAGATCGTCGCAACTCCGGAAGGACGACCTCCGACGTGGTGCAGGCTGACGTGCGGCAACGACATGGGTGCCGCCAGGAGCGCGTCGATGGCGTCCGCGGGGACCGGCCTGGAAAGCAGGAAGCCCTGGCCGAGAGTGCAGCCCATCGCCCTGAGTCGGGACAGCTGGTCGACCTCCTCGATGCCTTCGGGGATCACGTCAAGGCCGAGGCTGGTGGCCATCGCCAGGATGGCCTGGAGCAGCGCGTGACCGGGACTGCCGGCATGGGCTCCAGCGAGGAAGGAGCGGTCGATCTTCAGGATGTCGGCCGGGAGCTGCCGCAGGTAGCCGATCGAGGAGTAGCCGGTGCCGAAGTCGTCGAGGGCGACCCGTACGCCTGCGTGACGCAAGGCTGCGAGAGCCCCGACCGCTTCGCCATCCGGGTCGGCAAGAATCGATTCGGTGACCTCGACGATGAGCGTGGCTGGGTCGATCCTGATCGTGCGCAAGAGGTTCTCGACGTTGGCCGCAAAGCCCGGGTGGTCGAGCTGGACCACGGACACGTTCACGGACATCACGAGGTCAGGCAGTTGATAGCGCCGTTGCCATTGCTGGACCTGGCGGACGGCGGTGTCCAGGACGAACGCGCCGATGGCCATGATGTCGCCGGTCTCCTCGGCTACCTCGATGAAGGTGGACGGGGGAAGCAGGCCGCGGGTGGGGTGCTGCCAGCGCACCAGTGCCTCTACGCCCGCGAGCAGGCCGGTGTTGAGATCGACGATTGGCTGGTAGTCGAGGACGAGCTCGCCGCGATCCGCAGCGCCGGCCAGGTCGGCCTTGAGCGCAAGCCGGGCGACGGCCAGGTCGTCAAGGCTGGCGTCATACTGCTCGACGCGGTCCTTGCCCTTGGCCTTGGCTGCGTACATGGCCACGTCCGCCTCGCGCATCAGCCCGTCGAACGTGGAGTGCTGGTGGCGCATCGCCAGGCCGACGCTGGCCCCGACGTGGACCGCGTTCACGCCTAGCCGCACCGACTCGGCGAGGGCGTTGACGATTCGCTGCGCCACCGCGAGGGCGAGCTCCGAGTCAGGCAGGTCGTCGAGCAGGATCGCGAACTCGTCGCCGCCCAGGCGCGCCACCAGATCGCCGGGCCTGATCGCGGCGCTCAGACGCTCGGCGACAACGCGGAGCAGCTCATCGCCGGCGGCGTGGCCCAGAGTGTCGTTGACGTCCTTGAAGTCGTCGAGGTCCACGAAGAGAACAGCCTGTGTTCCTTGGCGCCGGTTGGTCCGGGCCAGGCTGGCGGCCAGTCGGAGCCCGAACGCGGCGCGGTTGGGCAGTCCGGTGAGCGAGTCGGTGTTGGCCTCCTTGGCCAAGCTCCGCTGGCTGCCGGCGACGGCGTCGGCCATGGCATTGAAGCTGGCCGCGAGCTCACCGAGCTCATCGGCCCGGTCGACCACCACCCGGTGCTCGAGCTCACCGGCGGCCAAGTGATTGGCGGAGTCGCGCAGGATGCCGACGGGTCGCAGTACCTCGGTGGACAGCCGTCGGGCCAGCCGGAGCGCGAGCACGATGGCCAGCAGCAGCAGCAGGGCTAAGGCCGCCATCGTTTCTCTCTCGGTCCGGGTTGCAGCGGCCAGCTGGTCGCGCATCGCGCCGCGATTTGCCGCGGCCGCCCGATCCAGCAGTGCCAGGACTTCCGGGGCTCCGGTGCTGACCTCCGCGCCGAGCACGAGCTTGTCGGCGGGATGGCCGGGTGTGCCAGCCGCGGCCACGATCGCCCTCCACCGCACGAAGGACTTCGTGAGCAGCTTCCGTGCGCCGGTCGTGTCCTCGCTGGCGATGGCCGTGGCGAAGTCAGCCTGCATGGTGCGCTGGGCCGCGACCAGCTGACGTTGCTGGGCAACGGTGGTCGGGCTCGTGACAAGAATGGAATGGGCAATGACCTCGGCACGCAACCTGGCGCTGGTCGTGGCTTCCTGCTCTGCCCGAACCGCCGATCCCCGGAAGTTGTCGACCAAGAGGCGGGTGCCGAGCAAGCCGGCAAACCCGCTGAGCAGGACCATGATGGTCAGCAGGGCAAACGCGCGGTTCCACCGCGAGCGCAGGCTTGTCACCTGCGCTGGCTGAGTCTGAACGAGCCCTGACGGCCCCGGGTGCTCGTTCGCTGACATCTCGGGACTCCTCGGTTGGTGTGGCGACGAGTCTGGGAACCCGGTCTAGCCACTACAACGGCATCAAAAAGGCCTCCCCATAGAGGCGAAGGTCCCGAACCCGCCTGGTGCAGATGGCCCACCTGCCAGCTCGTTCGATGGCGGCAGCACTGACCGCCTCACCCGTTCGGGCGAACTTGTTGGGCCCTGTCCCGGCCGATGCAGAGGTAGTCAGCGAAAAAGGCAAACCCATCGCGAGGTGGGGACGCAAAGCCACGGGACCCTCGAGGTCAGCCGGGTTGCCGAACGGAGAGGCTCCTTGGTCCGCACCCTA
>JAVEDA010000216.1 GCA_030841195.1 Actinomycetota bacterium
GCCCTGGTGATGGGCTCCGGCTGGGTGCCGGCCGCCGAGATGCTCGGCGAGACCGCGGCCGAGCACCCCGTCACCGAGCTGCCCGGCTTCCACGCCGCTGCCGTCGCGGGCCATGCCGGCACCTTCCGGTCCGTGGTCGTGGGCGAGCGACGGGCCCTGGTCTTCCTCGGGCGCACCCACCTCTACGAGGGCCGCGGGGTCGCCTCCGTCGTGCACGGGGTCCGTACGGCGGTCGCAGCGGGGGCTCGCGTCGTCGTGCTGACCAATGGCTGCGGCGGCCTGCGACCGACGTACTCCCCGGGTCAGCCGGTGCTGATCCGCGACCACATCAACCTCACGGCGACCTCCCCCATCGTCGGCCCGACCTTCGTCGACCTCACCGACCTCTACTCGCCCCGGCTGCGCGCCCTGTGCCGGGAGGTCGAGCCCGGACTCGAGGAGGGCGTCTACGTCCAGTTCCCCGGCCCGCACTACGAGACCCCGGCCGAGATCGGCATGGTGCGCGCGATCGGCGGCGACCTGGTCGGCATGTCCACCACGCTGGAGGCGATCGCTGCCCGCGAGGCCGGCGCCGAGGTGCTCGGCCTGTCGCTGGTGACGAACCTCGCCGCCGGCATGACCGGCGAGCCCCTCAACCACGAGGAGGTCCTCGAGGCGGGGCGGGCGGCCGCGACCCGGATGGGCGGCCTGCTTGCGAAGGTGGTCGGCCAGCTGTGACTGGTCGTACGGCGGGCCCGGGCAACGATCACGACCACGAGCACCGCAGCAGCGCGGACACCGTGGACGCGGTCAGCGTCGCCGAGGCGTGGCTGGCCGAGGACCCGGACCCGGACACCCGGGCCGAGCTGCAGGCGCTGCTCGAGGCCGGCGACATGGCCGGCCTGACGGACCGGTTCGGGGCCTCCCTGGAGTTCGGCACTGCCGGGCTGCGCGGTGCGCTCGGGGCCGGACCCAACCGGATGAACCGGGTGGTCGTCATCCGGGCCGCGGCCGGCCTCGCGTCGTACGTGAAGGCGCACGGCGGCTCCGGGGTGGTGGTCGGCTACGACGCGCGACACAAGTCCGACGTCTTCGCCCGCGACACCGCCGAGGTGATGGCCGGGGCGGGGCTGCGTGCCTTCGTGCTGCCCCGGCGGCTGCCCACACCGGTGCTGGCGTTCGCGATCCGGCACCTCGGCGTGGACGCCGGGGTCATGGTCACGGCGTCGCACAACCCGCCACAGGACAACGGGTACAAGGTCTACCTCGGCGACGGCTCGCAGATCGTGCCGCCGGCCGACGCGGAGATCTCCGCAGAGATCGCGGCGGTGGGGCCACTGGCCGCGGTCCCCCGCAGCGACGACTGGCAGACCCTCGACGACGACGTCGTCCACGCGTATCTGGACCGGGTCACCGGTCTGGTCGACCCCGCGTCCCCGCGCGATCTCCGGATCGCCTACACGCCGCTGCACGGCGTCGGCCGGGACGTCGTCCTCGCCGCCTTCCAGCGCGCCGGCTTCGACCCCCCGGCTGTCGTGGAACGCCAGGGCGACCCGGACCCGGAGTTCAGCACCGTGGCGTTCCCCAACCCCGAGGAGCCCGGCGCCATCGACCTCGCGGTCGCCGCCGCGGTCGAGCACCAGGCCGACATCGTGCTGGCCAACGACCCGGACGCGGACCGGTGCGCAGTCGCGGTCCCCGACCCGCACAGCACGACGGGCTGGCGGATGCTGCGCGGCGACGAGGTGGGTGCGCTGCTCGCCACTCATCTCGTACGCCGGTACCCCGACCTGTCCGGCACGTTCGCCGCGTCCATCGTGTCCTCGTCGCTGCTCGGCCGGATCGCTGCGGCGCACGGCCTGGGCTACGTGGAGACGCTCACCGGCTTCAAGTGGATCTCCCGGGTCGACGGCCTGCGCTACGGCTACGAGGAGGCGCTGGGCTACTGCGTCGACCCGGCCGGCGTGCGGGACAAGGACGGCGTCTCCGCGGCGCTGCTCATGGCCGAGCTGGCCGCGACGCTGAAGGCCGAGGGGCGGGTCCTGACCGACCTGCTCGACGACCTCGCCCGGGAGCACGGCCTGCACGCCACCGACCAGCTGTCAGTGCGGGTGGACGACCTGGCTCTGATCGAGGACGCGATGGCCCGGCTGCGTGCCGAGCCGCCGACCACACTCGGTGGCCGCGCGGTCGAGCAGGCCGAGGACCTCCTCGAGGGCACCGACACGCTGCCGCCGACCGACGGCCTGCGCTACCGGCTGGCAGACGGTGGCCGGGTCGTGGTGCGTCCCTCCGGCACCGAGCCCAAGCTCAAGGGTTACCTCGAGGTGGTCGTCCCGGTGGCCGACAGCGACGTCGCAGCGGCCCGGCGTACGGCGGCTGAAGCCCTCGCCGCCATCAAGGACAACCTCGCGACCGCGCTCGCTCTGGGCTGACCCTGGCGCGTGCACTATTCGCGGTCCATTGAATCGAGCCACGCTGGACTTACCCCGGAATCGGCATTGGACCGCGATTTCTGCACGGCGACGACCCATCTCGTACGGCAGTGGAGGGGGAACAGGGAGGCTGTACGCCGGGTTTGTCCCCACGGTGGCCGCGGTGGCGGCCGCGGTCTGAGGCGGTACATCTTCGAGAGGTGCAGCACCCATGAGCGAGCACACGACCGACCCGAACGACGCCGTGCTGGAGCGGGCGCTGGCGGCGCTGCGGCACTCCCGCGACCACCTGGCCGCCGTGGTCGGCTCGATGACCGGCGACGAGGTGGAGCGGCCGTCGTACCACTCCTGGTCGATCGCTCAAGTGCTGTCCCACCTCGGCTCGGGCGCCGAGATCTTCCGGCTCCGGCTGGCAGCGGGGTTCCCCGATGGGTCGTCGCCGGGCGACGACGCGATCCAGCCGATCTGGGACCGCTGGAACGCGAAGCCGCCCCAGCTGCAGGTCCGTGACGCGTTGGCCGCCGACGACGAGCTCGTCTCCGCGTTCACCGACGCCGCTGCCAAGGACGACGGCAGCTGGCGACTCGACCTGTTCGGCAGCGAGCAGGACCTAGCCGGCCTTGTGCAGATGCGCCTCAGCGAGCACGCGCTGCACACCTGGGACGTAGCAGTGGCCCTCGACCCGACCGTCGTGCTGCCCGACGACGCGGTGGCCCTCGTGGTGGACCGGCTTGACGCGCTGGTCGCCTGGACCGGGCGGCCGCAGCCCGGCCTGCAGGTCCGGGTCGAGACCACCGGTGCCGAGCGCGTCTTCCTGCTGACCGAGACCGAGGAGCGCGCTGTGTTGACCGCGGCCGACCGAGCTGCCACCGGCACCGACCTGCCCACGCTGCGCCTGCCGGCCGAGGCGTTCGTCCGGCTGGTCTACGGCCGCCTGGACGCCGCCCACGCGCCCGACGGGGTCCAGGCCGACGGTCTCGACCTGGACGACCTGCGGAAGATCTTCCCCGGCCCCTGACAGCTCCTCAGGACGACGGGGGAAGGACGCAGAACTCGTTGCCGGACG
>JAVEDA010000267.1 GCA_030841195.1 Actinomycetota bacterium
GGAAGTCCTGGAACACGGTGCCGACCTGGCGGCGCAGCGCTGGGACCTTCCAGCTCGACAGCCGGGCCAGGTCCTTCCCGGCGACGTGCACCTGGCCGCTGGTGGCGCGCTCCTCCTTGAGGACGAGGCGCAGGAAGGTCGACTTGCCCGAGCCGGACTGCCCGACGAGAAAGACGAACTCACCCTTGCCGATCTCGACGGTGACGTCGTTGAGAGCCGGCCTGGTCTGGCTCGGGTAGAGCTTGGTGACGTGCTCGAGGCGGATCAAGGGTGCATCACTACCGGGGCGTCGGAGGGGGACCGGCCGCCATCGCCGGCTTCCCGGCCGAGTCTACGCAGCAACCAGCGAGGGGCCCCGGACATCCGGGGCCCCTCGAGGCGTTCTTTGCCAGAGCGCCCCTGCGGGCGCCCTCTAGCGGATCAGTGCCGGCGGCGCTTGCCGCGAGCCGGGGCCAGGCCCGGGAGCATCATCAGGGCACCGCCACCGAGCAGCAGGGCGAGCGAGGTGGCGAGCAGCAGGCCGACCGGGACGCCGGAGCCGGTGTGCGGCAGGACCGCCTTCACCGTTCCCGCCTTGGTGCCCTTGACGGAGACCGCCGGGGAGGCCTTCGCCGTGGTCGCCAGCGCGCTGGCCGGCGTCGAGGCGACGGTGGCCGGCGTCGTCGTGACCGTGGCCGGCGTCGTGGTGACCGTGGCCGGAGTGGTCGTCACGACGGGGGTCCCGACGCAGACGTGCGAGAGCTGGAAGTCCGCGGCCGGGCCCTCGGACGGCGCCGGCGACAGCGTCGCCCAGGCGTTGACCAGGGTGGCGCCGGCCGGTGCCGAGATGTAGGCGTGCTTGGAGTCCGGGGTCGCGGTCACGTCGCCGGTGCTGAACTCGACGGTGATCGAGTCGAAGATGAGCGACCCGTCTGCCACGAAGTGGAAGGAGTCCGTGCCGCCGCCGGCCGTCCAGTCGGGGCAGTCGGTCTGCTGGTTCGGGAAGTTCGCCGCTGTGACCGGAACCTGGTCCTGCTTGACCATCGAGTTGTAGCTGGCGGGTGCGGTGGCCGACGCCGTCGACCCACCCACCCACGGGGCCAGCGCGACGGCAACCATCGCGACGCCCGCGAGGCGCAATGCTGTGTTCTTGACCTTCATGGTGGAACACTCCCTGGTCGATGCCTCAGGGGTCGGTCTCACCACTGGCTCCCCACGACCGTCCTGCCCATCCCCTGGCAGAAGGTGACCGTTCCCGGTCGCGGATCGAAGCTTCCCCACCTTGCTGCCTTCTAGCAGCCTCATGATGATGACTGGTGATGATCGCGTTCGTCAATCGCACAGAGTCACGGCTGTGGAAAATCAACCGAACGGGCCATTCACTCTCTGTGACCAGCACGGAGGCCCTCGCCACCCGTGGTGACGAGGCCCCCGAACGGGCTAGCGCGGCCTCAGCTTCGGCGCCGGGCCACGGGAAGGGACACCAGACCAAGACCGGCCAGGAGCAGCAGCGCGGCCACGCCGAGCGTCACGCCGAGCCGGAACCCCGGCCCGGTGTGCGGCAGCACCTGGACCACCGACCCCGGGCCCGAGCTGGTGCCCGGTCGTCCCATCTTCACGCCCTCGACCGCTGCGACCGGAGTGACGACGCGGTTCGAGGTCATCGGCTGCACCTGGTCGGAGCCGACGACGCCCACGTTGACGACATCGAAGCCGGGGATGCTGCCACCGGACGCGGCCGGCCGGTCGATGGTGACCCGGAAGGAGACGCTCCGGCTGGTGCCGGCGGGCAGGGTGCCGAGGCCCCAGGTGACCTGGTGGGTCGTCGGGTCGTAGGCGGTGGTGCACGTGCCCGAGCCCGAGCAGGTGGCCGAGCCCGCGACGTACGTCGTGGTGCCCGAGGTCGTGCCGGTCCGGTAGCCCGGCAGCACGTCCGAGACAGTGACGTTGGTCTGAGCCGCGTTGCCCGTCGTGGTCACGGCCAGCGAGTAGGTCAGGGTCGCCCCGATCGTCGAGGGACCGGTCGGCGACACCGACTTGACCACGCTGAGCCCGCGCTCAGTGGCCGGCGGCGGCGGCGTGATCGTGCTGCCGCCGCAGGCGGCCGGCGCGGTGTCCGTGTCCACCACGTACGCCGGGCCGCTGCTGGGCACGAAGTAGAGGCCGAGCTGCGCGCCGAGCGGGACGTCGATCTGCTGACCGGTCGTCACGTTCGCCGTGGTGACGCCCGGCGTCGCGCGCAGCTCGTAGCTGCCGGTGTTGTCGTGGGTCGCGAGGGTCCCGATCGTCACGACGCCGTTCGCCGTGCCGTCGGTGTCGCAGGCGACCCCGAAGGCGCCGGTCGCGGGCGTCGGCTGAGCCGGCGTGCAGTCGGTCACCGTGATGGTCTCGCCGGTCGACGTCCAGGCCCCGTCACCGAGCTGGTACTCCAGGGTCACGACGGTCCCGGCGTCGGCCATGACGGTCTTGCTGAAGTCGCCGGACACCTCGACCGGCGCCTGACCCGCGATCGTCAGGCGGAACCGGGCGTCATCGGCCCCGTCCTCGTCGGTGGAGCCCGTCACGACGAAGGCGTCGTCCGCGCAGGACCCGCTCAGGGATCCGCTGGGCTCGGGCTGCTCGCCCTCGCCCGGCACCTGGCATCCGTTGGCCAATACGTCGAGACCGGCCGCGGTGTTGTTCAGACCGTCGTAGTGGCTGAGCGTGCCAGCCGTCTCGTCCTGCGGGCCGGCGTAGTAATCGAACGCGGGGATGATGTCGCCCCAGCGGACGCCGTTCGCCTTGTCCCCCGGCTGGTAGACGCCGCCCTCGTCGTGCCCGTCGTGACCGGTTTTGAAGACGCCAGCCTTGTCGATCGTGATCACGACATACGGGTTGTTCTCCGAATTGGTGCGGTGGCAGAGGGTGACCTTGTGGTCGTCCGCCCCGCCCTGGCTCGCGGCGGCCGCGCCGGCCGCCAGCGGCATGGCCGACGCCGCAAGAGTGATGGCTGCTGCGGCGCGCAGCAGTGTTGTGACACGTGTTCTCATGACCCGTCCCCTAGACCGTTGCTCCCGAGTTGAGGCGGGGCCGGTCTCACCTCTGGGCTCCCCGCGACCATCTGGCTCTCCTCGAGGGCCAGTCGGGTGACCGTCACACGGTCGCGGATCCATGCCTCCCCGTACTGCTGGTCCTGTCATGACCAGTCATGGCCCGGGAAAACCGCATTGGCCCCACGTGTTGATGTTGGTCCACCCGTTCGGCGGAACATGATCACTCAGCGTGACGCGCCGAAGGCCCCCGGAACGTGTCCCGGAGGCCCTCGTCAGGCGTCGCGCCGCTGGTTTGCGACGCAGCCGTTGGCTAGCCGCGTGGCAGCCAGCTGCGCCGGCGCCCGGCCGCCATCAGCAGCAGGCCCAGCCCGAGCAGAGCCATCGCCACACCCACGGCAGTACCGACCGGCAGTGCCAGGCCGGTGTGCGGCAGCACCACGACCGGCGGCTTGGAGATCTTCACCGGCAGCACCTTGGACACCGGCGTGACCACCTGGTTCGACGGGGTCTTCGGCACCAGGTCCGACTTCACCGCGCCGGCGTTGAGGATGTCCACCGCCACCGTCTCCCCGGCCGCGCCGGTCACGTCGTCGATCGTCACCTTGAACGTGACCTGCCGCGACGTCCCGCCGGCCATCGTGCCCAGCGACCAGGTCAACTGGTGGCTCGCATCCGGTCCGGTCACCGTGCAGGTGCCCGCCCCGATGCAGGTCGCCGACCCGGCAACGTAGGTGGTCTTCCCGGACGTCGGCCGCGCCGGGTCATACCCCGGGATGTAGTCGTTGACGACCACGTTCGGCTGGCTCAACGTCCCCGTGGCGTTCACCGTGAGGGTGTAGGTCAGCGTGTCACCGAACTCCACCACCACGCCGTTGCCCGCTACCGGGCTGACCGCCTTCACGATCACGAGCGCACCGGTGTGGACCACCTCGTTCGCGTCACCACACCGGCCGGCGACCGCGTTGTTGTTGCCGTCCCCGGAGTAGCTGGCGACGAAGAAGTAGTCTCCCGCCGCGGTGATCCCCGTGTAGGCCCCGGAGAAGACGGTGGCCGTGCCGCCCGTGACCGTCCCGATCGCCACCGGTCCGAGCGTGGCAACGAGGGTCGTGCAGGTGCTGTTGCTGTAGATCCTGAACGTCACCGAGCCAGTGGCGTTGGCCGACAGCCCGGTCAGGGTGGCGGTGTCCTGGACCGACGTGGTCGGGACCGTGGGGTCGGTTGCGACAGCCACCGTGGAGATGACCGGGCTGGCCGGAGTCACGACCGAGGTCTCACCCTCGTCACCGCACTCACCCGCCACTCCGTCGTTGTTGTCGTCGCCCGTGTAGGTGGCGATCCAGTAGTAGGAGCCGGCATTGTCGACCGTCGTGGTGACGGGGCCGTAGGTGTCCGGACCGTCGACGGCGATCTCGTCCGAGGTGAAGATCGCGTCTCCGTCACAGTCCGGCGAGGCGAAGAGCTCGAAGACGATGGTGCCGCCGGCGTCCGCCGTGACGCCGGACAAATCAGCGGTGTCGGACACCGACCCGGCCGGGAGGCT
>JAVEDA010000277.1 GCA_030841195.1 Actinomycetota bacterium
TGCCGGCGGCCACGGCCGCGTCGACGTCCTCGGCGGTGAGGATCCCCCGGCGCAGCAGGTTGGCGCGCACCTGGTCCAGCGGGTCGCGGGCACGCCAGGAGGTCTCCTCCTCGCGCGTGCGGTAGCGGAACGAGGAGCCCGGGAACGGACCGTTCTGGTGGAAGTAGCGGTAGACGTCGGCCTCGACCACGGTCGGCCCGCGGCCGGCCCGCATGTGCTCCAGTGCCTCGGTCATCGTGAGGTGCACGGCGAGGGGGTCCATCCCGTCGACCTTCCAGCTCGGGATGCCGAAGCCCGGGCCGCGGGCCGACAGGCGCGGCTCGCCGGTGGCCTCCTGGACGCTGGTCGACACGGCGTACTGGTTGTTCTCGATGAAGAAGCACAGCGGCAGGTGCCACGCCGCGGCCAGGTTGAAGGTCTCCAGGGTCGAGCCGATGTTGGTCGCGCCGTCGCCGAAATACGTCACGGCCACTGCATCACTGCCGGACTTCCGGTGCGCCCAGGCCGACCCCGCGGCCAACGGCACGCCGCCGCCGACGATCGCGTTGGTGCCGATCGCGCCGGCTTCGTGCCATTGCAGGTGCATGGAGCCGCCGCGGCCGTGGCTGAAGCCGCGGTCCAGGCCGCAGATCTCGGCCAGGGTGCGCAGCAGGACCGCCCGCACATCGTCGGACACCGGGACGGTGGGGTCGATGCCCTTGGGCTCGAGGTGCCCCAGCACCTTGGCCAGGAACTGGTGATGGCCGCGGTGCGAGCCGTTGACCGTGTCGGCACTCGTGAGAGAGAGCACCGAGCCGACGGCACCGCCCTCCTGCCCGATGCTCGAGTGCGCCGGGCCGTGCACCAGCCCGTCTCCGGCCAGGGAGAGCACGTACTCCTCGAAGGTGCGGATGAGCACCAGCTGGCTGAACATCGCGGTCAGCAGCGCCGGGTCGGCGGCGTCCCAGTCGGCCTCGGTGGTCACGATCTGGACCCACGGCACCGCGGGTTCGAGCTGGTTGCGCGTGCTCATGCGAGCTCCCGTCCGACGTGCGGTGAAGGAGCGAGTCTTCCACCTGTTGGATCCAATCTCAAGGTCTTGTGCCGATTCGGTCACCCGGACTAGGCTTCTTGGATCCAAGACGTGGAGGATGCGTGCCGCGGACAATCCCCGGGCTGACCGGGGTCGACCACATCGGGTTCACCGTCCCCGACCTCGAGCAGGCCCGGACGTTCCTGGTCGACGTGCTCGGCTGCGAGTACATGTACAGCCTCGGGCCGTTCCGCCACGACGACACCGACTGGATGGCCGAGCACCTGGCCGTCGACCCGCGTGCGGTCATGGCACAGCTGCACTTCTTCCGCTGCGGCGGGCAGGCGATCTTCGAGGTGTTCCAGTACTCCGCGCCGGACCAGGACTGCGACCAGCCGCGCAACAGCGACATCGGTGGCCATCATGTCGCGCTCTACGTCGAGGACCTCGACGACGCCGTGGCCTTCCTGCACGAACAGGGGCTGACCGTCCTGGGTGACCCCACCTCGAGCACCGGCCCCTCGGAGGGGCAGCGCTGGGTCTACTTCCTGTCGCCGTGGGGGATGCAGTTCGAGCTGGTCTCCTACCCCGGCGGCAAGGCCTTCGACCGCCAGCGGGTGGCCGCGCAGTGACCGCAACCCTCGTCACCCCGGCGGCCTCCGAGCGCATCGCGACCCACTTGCGGGAGGCGATCCTGTCCGGCGAGATCGGTCCCGGCGAGCGGATCCGCCAAGAGGAGGTGGCCGAGCGGCTCGGCACCAGCCGGCTGCCGGTGCGCGAGGCGCTGCGGATGCTCGAGGCCGAGGGGCTCACCGAGCACACGGCCAACAAGGGCGCCCGGGTCCCCGCCCTCGACCGGCACGAGCTCGACGTGCTGTACCAGATGCGCGAGCGGCTCGAGCCGCTCGCGCTGACCGAGAGCATCCCGCATCTCACCAGCGGCCAGGTCCGGGAGCTGGAGGGCCTGGCCGACCTGATCGCCGCCGACACCGACCTCAGCGAGTTCCTGGTCCTGGACCGGGCCTTCCACCTGGGCTCGTACGCCGGGTGCGGCACCGAGCACCTACTGGCGACGGTGACCCGGATGTGGAACTCGACGCAGCCCTACCGCCGGATGTTCATGACCCTGGGCGGACCGGACCGCCGCTGGATCGTCGACCACGAGCACCGGTTGATCCTGGATGCGATCAAGCGGCAGGACAGTGTCGATGCCGAGCGGTTCCTCTCCGGCCACATCCGCCGGACCAGGATCGAGCTCGACCAGCATCCTGAGCTGTTCGGCGGTCCGCACCGCGCCGGGCGTGCCCGCATCAGCGGAACAACCACAACCCGGAGGCAGGCATGACACCGCGGATCAGCTACGTCCCCGTCGAGTCGATGGACCCGCGGATGCAGGAGGAGATTCACCGCTGCGCCCGGGAGGGCACGCCGCGACCCGAGTCCTCAGCAGTCCGCGCGCATGCCCCCAACGCGTTCTGGGCCTTCGCCGACTCCTGGCAGGCCATCTTCCACAGCGGCGTGCTGGACCACAGCGTCAAGGAGCTCTGCCGGGTCTACGTCTCGCGCACGGTGAAGTGCGAGTTCTGCGGCAACCAGCGGTCGACCAAGGCCACCACCGCGGGGCTGCTCGAGCAGCAGTACGACGAGCTGCTCAACTTCGAGTCCAGCGACCGCTACGACGACCGGCAGAAGGCCGCCCTGGCCTACACCGAGGCGATCGCCTGGCGGCTGGACACCGACGACGCCTTCTGGGCCCGGATGCGTGAGCACTTCAGCGAGCCCGAGCTGGTCGAGCTGGGCTGCTTCGTCGGGCTGACCTTCGGCCAGCAGAGCTGGTTGCGGATGCTCGACATCGAGCACCACCAGGTGCTCCCTGGGACCGACGCGAGCATGGCGCCGGGGTTCGAGGACGCTACGACGCTCGCGGCCAGCAAGGCCGCCGACAGCTACTGGGCGCGGTGAGCGGAACCAGCCCGCTCGACCTGGCCGTGATCGTCGCCGCCATCGCTGTCGGCGCCTTCATCAAGGGGGCGACCGGGGGCGGGCTGCCGCAGGTCGCGATCCCGGTGATGGCGCCGTTCATCGGTGTCGAGCACGCGGTGGTGCTGATGGCGATCCCCGGCATCGTCTCCAACGGCTGGCTGGTCCGGTCACACCGAGCCGAGCTGTCACGCACCCGCGACCTGCCCGCTCTCGTCGCCACCAGCATCGTCGGTGCCGTCATCGGCACCGTCGCGCTGAAGTCGCTGGACGGCCGGGCCTTGTCCGCGGCGCTCGTGGTCGTCATCGTGGCCTACATCGTGATCGTGCTGGTGCACCCGGGCTTCCGGCTGCCGCCTCGGTTCACCCGGGTCGCCTCTCCACCGGTCGGGCTGGTGGCCGGCGGGCTGCAGGGCTCCACCGGCATCTCCGGTCCGCTGCTCACGACGTACCTGCACGGCTACCAGCTGCTGCCACGCGCCTACGTCTTCTCCCTCGCGGTGCTGTTCTGCGTGGGCGCGGTCGTGCAGACCGTCACGCTGGCCGTCGTGGGTCTCTACACCGGGTCGCGGCTGGTCGAGAGCCTGCTCACCCTGATCCCGATCGTGCTCTTCCTGCCGGCCGGGTCGTGGGCCGCCAAGCGGCTGTCCCGCGAGACGTTCCAGCGGGTCACGCTGGTGCTCGTGGCGGCCTCCGCGCTCTCGCTGCTGCACGACGTCCTGACGGGCACGTCATGAGCGGGCCGACGACCTACTCGCTGACGGTCAACGGTCGTGCGGTCGAGGTGCAGGCCGACGACGACGCCCCGTTGCTGCACGTGCTTCGCCACGACCTCGGTCTGGCCGGCCCGCGGTTCGGCTGCGGCGTCGGGCTCTGCGGTGCCTGCTTCGTGCTGCTCGACGGCAGCCCGGCACCGTCCTGCGACACCCCCATGTGGTCGGTCATCGGCAAGACCGTCGTCACGGTCGAGGGCCTCGCCGACGGCGACTCACTTCACCCGGTGCAGCAGGCCTTCCTCGACGAGCAGGCCGCGCAGTGCGGCTTCTGCGTCTCCGGCGTACTGGTCAGCGCGGCGGCGCTGCTCGCCGCCGAGCCCCGGCCGACCGAGGAGCAGGTCGCCGGGTCGTTGGACCGCAACCTGTGCCGGTGCGGCGTGCAGCGCCGGATGGTGGCTGCCGTTCTGCGCGCCGCAACCGGTGCCGGACCCGACGGTCACTCGCCCGGTGATGAGTCATGACGCTGCCGCCGCACCTCGCGGCCAACCCCCGGCTGTCCCGGTGGCTGCACGTCACGGCTGACGGCACTGTCACCCTGCGCACCGGCAAGGTCGAGCTCGGCCAAGGCATCCTCACCGCGCTCGCGCTCATCGCGGCTGACGAGCTGGACGTCGACCCGGCGTCGGTCCGGGTGGTGGCCGCGAGCACCGCGCTCGGCCCGGACGAGGGGCCGACTGCGGGCAGCATGTCGGTGGCTGACTCCGGTTCCGCGGTGCGGCACGCGGCGGCTGCGGTGCGCGCCCTGTTCCTCGACGCAGCCGCTGTCCGGCTCGGCAGTGACGAGCTCACGGTGCGCGACGGCGTGATCAGCCGGACCGACGGGGCGGGCACCACGACGTACGGGGAGCTGGCGAGTCACGTCGACCTCGACGTCGACGCCGACCCGGCCGCGACGCCCAAGCCCGCGGCCGAGCGGCGGCTGACCGGCTCCGACCTGCTGCGGCTGGACCTGCCGGACAAGGTGGCCGGCCGGCCGCGCTACCTGTCCGACCTGGAGCTGCCCGGCCAGCTGTGGGGGCGAGTGGTGCGCCCGCCGTCGCCCGCCGCGACCCTGCGCGACGCCGACGTCGCGGGTGCGCAGGCGCTGCCGGGCGTCGTCGCGGTGGTCCGGGACGGGTCGTTCCTCGGCGTGGTCGCTGACGACGAGCACGCGGCCGACCGCGCCGCTGACCAGCTGCGCCGGGACGCGACCTGGAGCGAGCACGAGACCCTGCCGGACGAGGACGAACTCAGCGGCTACCTGCGGGCCGGCCCGTCCACCACCTTCACCATCGACGAGGCCGGCGGGCCCGGCGAAGCGCCCGAGCGGACCGTCACCGCGACCTACAGCCGGCCGTTCCTCGCACACGCCTCGATCGCGCCGAGCTGTGGGCTGGCCCGATGGGACGGCGACGACCTGCAGGTGTGGAGCCACAGCCAGAACGTGTTCGGCCTGCGCGCGGCGATCGCGCAGGCGCTCGGCATCGACGCGGCGCGGGTACAGGTCGAGCACGTCGAGAGCGCCGGCGCCTACGGCCACAACGGCGCCGACGACGCTGCCTTCGACGCCGTGCTGCTGGCCCGGGCCGCGCCCGGTCGGCCGGTGCAGGTGCGGTGGAGCCGGTCTGACGAGCTGACCTGGTCGCCGTTCGGGTCGGCGCAAGTCGTCGACCTGACGGCCGGCCTGGACGCCGGCGGCCGGATCGTCAGCTGGGACTGCGACATCTGGAGCCAGGGTCACACCGCACGGCCCGGGTACGCCGGGGCGCCCGGCCTGCTGGCCGCGGCTCACCTGTCCGGTGGTGCCCCACTGCCGGCGCCGGTGGATCCCCCGCCCGAGCGGGGAGCCGGGAGCGCGCGGGGTGCGGTGCCGACGTACGACCTGCCGGTCCGGCGGATCCGCGGGCACCGGCTGGAGCAGGTGGCGCTGCGGACCTCGTCACTGCGGTCGCTCGGGGCGTTCACCAACGTGTTCGCGATCGAGTCGTTCGTCGACGAGCTCGCGGCCGCGGCCGATGCCGACCCGCTGGACTTCCGGCTCGCGCACCTGTCCGACGAGCGCGGCCGCGCGGTGCTGTCGACGGCGGCCGAGCGGGCCGGGTGGTCCGGCCGGGAACGCGGTGGTGACGTCGGCACCGGTGTCGCGGTGGCGCGGTACAAGAAGGGCGGCTGGTGTGCCGTGGTCGCCGAGGTCGAGGCCGTGAGCGAGGTGCGGCTGCGGCGGCTCGTGCTCGCGGTCGAGGTGGGCGCGGTGGTGCACGCGGACGGGGTGCGCAACCAGGTCGAGGGCGGTGCTGTGCAGGCCGCGAGCTGGACGTTGAAGGAGCGGGTGCGCTTCGACCGGACCAGGGTGACCAGCGTCGACTGGGAGACCTACCCGATCCTGCGGTTCAGCGAGGTGCCGCAGGTCGATGTGGTGCTGCTCGACCGGCCGGACCTGCCGTCGGTGGGCGCGGGCGAGGTCGCGCAAGGCCCGACGGCGGCGGCGATCGGCAACGCGCTGGCTGCCGCCGTGGGCGTCCGGGTGCGCGACCTGCCGCTGACTCCCGATCGCGTCCTGGCCGCCATGGACGCCTGACGGCATCCCGCGCTACGGCACCTTGATGCGATGCGCCGCCGAGGTGACGCCGCCGCTGAGCGCGACGACCCGCACCGTCTTGCGCAGCAGCAGCCGCACCGTGGCGGTGCCGTCGGCCTTCGGGGTGACCCTGCGGGTGTCCACCTTGCCGCTCGCCACCGTCGTTACCCGCAGCGTCGTCGGCTGACCCGGCAGCAGCCCGGCCAGGTGCAGCGTGGCCCGGGTGCCCTTGCGCACCTTGCTCGGACCGGTCACCGACGGGTACGCCGGCACGGCCACCGCCGCGGGCGCCCAGGCCGACATGGCGGCCTGGTTGAACGCGCGCACGGTGGCCTGCCGGTTGCCCGGCGTGACGCCGCCGACCACGGCGCTGCCTGCGCCGGCCGGGACGACCACCCGCTTGCCGTCGATGCGGATCGCGAACTGGGTGAGCGGCACCCCGCCGGTGTCGGCCGGCGGCTGCCAGGTCACGGTGACCCGGCCGCGACCGGTGGGCGTGGCGACGACGTTGACCGGCGGCTGCGGCGGGAAGGCAGCCACCACCGTGACCGGCGCCGAGGCCGCGAGCCCGGAGACGACCCGGAAGTCGGCCGTCGTCGGCACGGTCACCGGGATCGACACCGTGCCGGCTGCCGACGCCTTGCCGGTGCTCACCGGCGTCCAGGCGCCCGCGCCGGTCGGCGAGGACTCGAGGGTCACCGGCGCCGACGGCGCGAGGCCGAGGGCCCGCACCCGGCTGTCCGAGCCGGCCAGCACGACCGGCGCGGCCGGCACGGCGGTCGGCGTCATCGTGGTCGCGGCGGCGCGCGAGCCGGTGACGTCGTCGAGGTTGACGGTGGCCGACCCGGCAGCAGTCGTCAGGGCGACCGAAGCTGCGGCAGACGACACCGACGCGGACGCCGCGACCGACGAGGCCGGGACGCCGTCGGCGCGCGGCGCCAGCACGGTCAGCCAGGACAGCGAGGTCCCCTTCTGGGTGGCCCGGACCGACGGGGCCGGCGACAGCTCGCCGTACGACTCGCTGTTCCAGCCGCGCATCGGCGACTTCTTGCCGACAGCAAGATCCTGCGGAGCACCGCCGGAGGTGAACAGCATCGAGAGGTTGGCGCCGGGGCCACTGGTGTGCACGGCGTCGCCGTCGAGCGACACGGCCCGGTCGCGACCGAGCCCCCACTGCTGGCTGGCGCGCACCACCTTGTCCGCCTGCAGCCGGTCCCAGACGACCATCACGTCCTCGACCCGGTCGTAGGCGATGGTGCGGGTGAGGACCACGCCGCGGTAGCCGCGGTCGACCACGGTGGTGATGTCCAGACCGTCGACCCGGCTGGTGCGCAGCTCGGGCCGCGGCCGGGACCGGGGGACGCCGTCGACGATCACGGCGTTGTGCGCAGCGCGGGACACCACGAAGCTGCGGGTGGTGCCGTAGCGGTACTCCCACTGCCCGGTGTCGAGCAGCAGCGGCGAACCGTGCGAGTACAACGTCAGTGAGCCCGCGTCGTCGTGCGCATGCGGGATGCCGTTCCCCTGCCCGGCCCGGACGCTGTAGAAGGTCTCGTCGGCCAGCGGCCGGATCGCGCTGCCCCAACCCGAGCGGCCGAAGACGTAGCCACCGGCGTAGGCGGTCATCGTGTCGCTGGGCGCGAAGCCGCTCACGCCGCCGGTCGACGACCACTCGTCCGCCGTGCCCAGCCACGACTTCGGGCCCAGCAGGTACGGGAACCCGTCACCGAGCGCCTCGACCCGGCCGTCCGGGCGGGTGGCGTGCGCGATGAAGGAGGGCGTCGCGTCGACCCGGGACAGCTC
>JAVEDA010000280.1 GCA_030841195.1 Actinomycetota bacterium
GAGAAGTTCCCGACGATCACCTTCGGCAACGCACGCGTCACCGGCCAGAAGGGCTCCGACTTCACCGTCGTGGGCGACCTGACCATCAAGGGCGTCACCCGCGAGGTCACCCTCGACGTCGAGCTCGACGGCGTGGCGAAGGACCCGTGGGGCAACGAGAAGCTCGCCGTCACCGCGAAGACCGAGATCGACCGCGAGGACTTCGGCATCACCTGGAACGTCGCGCTCGAGAGCGGCGGTGTCCTGGTCTCCAAGAAGGTCACGATCGAGATCGAGGCCCAGGCAGCCCGCCAGGCCTGATCGTTCGCCTGCTTGTTGGCGCCACGCCCCGGTGTGCTTCGGCACCCGGGGCGTCGCTGTGTCCGGCTGTTCAGACTGGGTCGCCGCCCGACTCGCTGGGTAGCCTCGACCCCGACCTCTGACCGACGTACAGCCCTCGTCCTGACAGGAGCCACGCCGACCGTGCTCGCCGTCCGCCAGATCAGCAGCGCCGAGCACCTCGGGTTTCTCCAAGCGCGGCCGTCGGCGTCGTTCCTGCAGTGCCCGTCGTGGGCAGCCGTGAAGCAGGAGTGGGGAGCCCAGAGCCTCGGCTGGTACGACCATGACGGCGCCCTCGTGGGCGTCGGCCTGGTGCTGCTGCGGCAGGTGCCGAAGGTGAAACGGTTCCTGGCCTACCTGCCGGAGGGCCCGGTGCTCGACTGGGGCACCGACGACCTGGCCGGCTGGCTGGACCCGATGGTCGACCACCTGCGCGACGCCGGTGCGTTCGGCATCAAGATGGGCCCGCCGGTCGTGCGCCGCCGCTGGTCGGCCGCGACCGTCAAGGCCGCCATCGCCGAGGGCAGCGCGCGGCGTCTTGCCGACGTACCGGCTGATGCCACCGACGACGTCGGCGAGCGGGTCGCGACCGCGTTGGCGCGCGCGGGGTGGCGGGCGCCGTCGACCGAGGAGGGGTTCGCCGCGGGGCAGCCGCAGTATGTGTTCCAGGTGCCGCTCGACGGGCGCAGCGAGGACGAGCTGCTGAAGGGCTTCAACCAGCTGTGGCGGCGGAACATCAAGAAGGCCGAGAAGCTCGGGGTGACCGTGCGGCAGGGGTCGGCTCAGGATCTGCCGGCGTTTCACGAGCTGTACCTCGAGACGGCCGAGCGGGACCACTTCACCGGCCGGCCGCTGGCGTACTTCCGCCGGATGTGGGACGCGATGCGGGCCGAGGACCCGGACCGGATCCGGCTCTACCTCGCCGAGCACGAGGGCGACCTGGTCGCCGCGACCACGATGGTGCGGGTCGGCCAGCACGCCTGGTACTCCTACGGCGCGTCGTCGACGGCAAAGCGCGAGGTGCGCGGCTCGAACGCGGTGCAGTGGGCGATGCTGCGCGACGCCGCCGCCGCGGGGGCCACGGTCTACGACCTGCGCGGCATCACCGACACGCTGGCCGAGGACGACCCGCACTTCGGGCTGATCCAGTTCAAGCTCGGCACCGGCGGCGAGGCGGTCGAGTACCTCGGCGAGTGGGACCTGCCGCTGAACAAGGTGTTGTTCAAGGCCTTCGAGCTGTACCTGGCTCGGCGCGGGTGACCCGGCCATGACCTTCACTCTGTACGTCGATGAGGCCCGCTGGCGCGCACATCTGGTCGCGACCGTCTCGGCGACGCCGGACATCGTGCCGGTCATCAAGGGCAACGGCTATGGGCTCGGCAACACCCGGCTGGCCGCGGAGGCAGCCCTGCTGGGTGTGGACACGGTCGCGGTCGGGACCGTCGACGAGCTGCCGGCGGTGCAGGACGCCTTCCCCGGTGACGTGCTGGTGCTGACGCCGTCCTACCCGCGGCCGTTCGACGACCCGAGCGGGCGGGTCGTGCAGACGGTCGCCCACGTCGAGACTGTGCGCGCCGCCGGGGCGACTCGGGTCGTGGTCGAGGCCATGACGTCGATGCACCGGCACGGGCTCGGCCTCGCGGACCTGCCCGTGCTCGCCGAGGCGGTCGCGAGGCTGCGCCTGGACGGCCTGGCGTTCCACCTGCCGATGGACCGGCACGGCGGCTACGACCCGGCGGCGGAGGTGGCCGACTGGCTGCGGCGGCTCGCTGCTGCCGGCGTACCGACCTCTGTCGCGTTCGTCAGCCACCTGACGGCCGTGGACCTGAGCGGGCTGCGCCGGGACTTCCCGGGCACGACGTTCCGGCCCCGGATCGGCACCTCGCTCTGGCTGGGCGACCGCGGGGCGCTGCAGGCGCGCGGCACCGTGCTCGACGTGCACCGGCTCGCGCGCGGCACCCACTACGGCTACCGGCGGCGGCGGGCGCCGCGGGACAGCCACCTCGTCGTGGTCAGCGGCGGGACCGCTCACGGCGTCGCGCTCGAGGCGCCGCGGACGGTCCGTGGGCCGGTGGGGCGCAGCAAGGCTGTGGCGGTCGGGACGCTGGCGGCGGCCAACCTGTCGCTGTCACCGTTCCGGTGGGCGGGCAAGCAGCGCTGGTTCGCCGAGCCGCCGCACATGCACGTGTCGCTGCTGCTGCTGCCCGCCTCCGTCGACCCCCCCGCGATCGGCACCGAACTCGACTGCGACGTCCGCCTCACCACCCTGCACCCCGACCACGTCCGCCCCCTCCCCTGAGGCGCCCGTCGAGGTGGCCAGAGCCGGGGAGTCGACCACGTATGGCAGGCGGGTCGGCACATTGCAAGGCGCAGGTGCCTCGCTAAGTACCGACTGGCCTCGCAAAGTGCCGAGGTGAGGGCGACCCCTCAGGCCGGCCGACGACGCTGGTCGGCTCGTGCCATCGCGGCTCGCACCCGCTGCCCGATCACGGCCGGTCGGTAGTGATGGGCCCCCTCCCACCTCGCGACCTCCCGCCCCAGAGCCCGGATCCGGTCCTCCCGCTTCTTCTCGCGACGCACGATGCGCACCGCCTCCACCGGGTCCGTGTCGACTCCGATCCCGTACTTGCCCTGGCCGTCCAGCTCTCCGACGACGTCCTCGCCCCAGCCGAAGTCGGCGTAGCCGATCAGCCCCTCCTCGTCCTCGAGCCGCACTTGGAGGTCCGTCGGCGCGAGCCCGAGCCGGATCAGGATCACCCGCGACCACGACTCACCGGGGTTGTCGGCGCGACCGTCCGCGATCGGCAGGGCGCCGCTCAGCATCCGTGCCCCGGGCCAGGATCGGCAGCGGGTGAACACATCGCGGAGCTCTTCTGCTGGGACGCCGATCCGGAGCGCCGAGTCCAGAGCGGCGACCGCGCACTCGAAACGGTCGGTGGCGCGGCCGACGTCGATCGCGGTGCGCGCAAGGGTGGTCAGGTCGAGCAGCCCATCCCGACGTACGACGTGATGTTCGGGCAGCTCGGCCGCATGATGGATGACGCCTGCCTCACGACGTGAGCTGGCCGCAACCGGTCGAGTCACGTGCAGCGACGAGATGTCGGCGTCGAGGAGCTCGAGGCCGAGCTCGGTGGCAGCCGACTCGTGGCTGAGCGTTGCCGGAGCTGTCAGGGCGAGGCCGAGTGCTGCGACTCGCATGCCGTGCTGGGTAGCCGGGTCGGCACGGTCGTATGCGGCGCGCAGCGCGTAGACACCTCGACGAAGGGCCACCAGATGTCGCCGCCGGCGCAGCCACTGGAGGTCGTCGACGGTGTGACCACCGAGCCGGCGAGCCTGCTCGGACGTGAAGACACCTCGCTGTGTCCCGGCCTGAGCCAGCAGCGACGGATGCAGGAACGGTGTTCGGTGCATCGGACGACGATGGCAGCGCGCCAGGTGGGCGGAGGCCAGTCATCCACAGGGGCCATGACGGCTGGAGGTCGGTGACTCGACCCCGCCTTGCGAGGCCTATGGGTACTTCCCGAGGCGCAGGTGCCTCGCAATGTGACGACTCGCCTGCCATACGTGGTCGACGGGCGGTTTCGGCCGAGTCGGAGCCGGCCCGGGGCGGTCAGGTGCGGACCAGGCGCCAGGCGTCGTCGGTGCCGTCGAGGACGCCACCGGCCGGGTCGTCGTCGGCCTCGCCGTCGGCGGACACCTCACGGACCGGGTCCTGCTCCGGGTGCAGGATGTCGCGGACGATGACGGCGCACAGCCACAGCGTGGCCAGCACGTGCGCCATCACCGTGAGGCCGTACCCGTCGTCGCCGAGCGCCCGCTCGGGCCGCCCCGGCGGGTATCCCGCCAGCAGCAGCCAGATGCCGACGAAGTGCACGACCTCGCCGGCCTGCCAGATCAGGAAGTCCCGCCAGCGCGGCCGGGCGAGCACGGCGAGAGGGATCAGCCACAGCACGTATTGCGGCGAGTACACCTTGTTGGTCAGCAGGAAGGCCGCCACGACGAGGAACACCAGCTGCGGCAACCGGGGGCGGCGCTCGGCCGACAGCCCCAGCACCGCGATCCCCAGGCAGGCCACCGCAAAGATGCCCGCCGCCAGCACGTTCAGCGCACCCGCCGGCACCGGATGGCCCTGCTGCGAGAGCACGAACCAGATCGAGCTGAAGCCCGCGTCGCGATCCTGCGACAGCCGGTAGAACTTCGACCAGCCGTTGAAGTCCGCCAGCATCACCGGCACGTTGACGGCGGCCCACGCGCACACCGCCGCGACGAACGTGGTCCAGAACTCCCGCATCCGGCCGGCCCGCAGGCACAGCACCAGCAACGGCCCCAGCACGAACAGCGGGTAGAACTTG
>JAVEDA010000032.1 GCA_030841195.1 Actinomycetota bacterium
GCAGCCGAGCCTCGAGGTCACTGCGCCCCCGCCGCGCCGCTCGGGCGCCCAGTTGGCCGGCCCGGCTCGGTCCGGGGCGGGGCTGGTCGGCTGGCGGCTCCTGCACGGG
Organism: Actinomycetota bacterium; assembly: GCA_030841195.1. GTDB lineage: Bacteria > Actinomycetota > Actinomycetes > JACCUZ01 > JACCUZ01 > JAVEDA01. Next base: position 110 of record JAVEDA010000032.1, read on the forward strand.
GGACATCGTTCCCGCGCCGACCGGCGTCCGTCCACAGCACCGGTGCTCGGCCTCGGCCGTCCACAGATGCCTCGCGCGGGTCTCCTTCGGCCGGGCCTGCGCGGCAGGCTCGGTCAGGTGGCGGAGGACAGCGGTGACGGGCAGCAACGGGTGCGGGCGAAGGACGCGTTGGGCGCGTACGGCGAGCGGGTCGCCGCGGCCCACCTGGTGGCCGCGGGGATGACGGTGCTGGACCGGAACTGGCGCTGTCCGATCGGCGAGATCGACATCGTGGCGCGCGACGGCGACGTGCTGGTCGTGTGCGAGGTCAAGACGCGGTCCTCGACGGCTCTCGGGCACCCGCTCGAGGCCGTCACGGCGCGCAAGGCCGCCCGGCTCAGGCGGCTCGCAGCTGCCTGGATCACCGAGCGGCAGGTGCACCCGCCGGACGTGCGGATCGACCTGGTCGGCGTGCTGCGGCCCGCCCGCGGCGCCGCCGCGGTCGAGCACGTGCGGGGGGTGGCCTGAGTGCCGCTGGCCCGGACCCGGGGCGTGGCGCTGGTGGGCGTCGACGGCCACCTGGTCGAGGTCGAGGCCGACCTCGGCACCGGCATGCCGTCGTACAGCCTGGTGGGGCTCCCGGACGCGTCGCTGACCGAGTCGCGCGACCGGGTGCGGGCGGCGATGACCAACAGCGAGCAGCACTGGCCGGCCACCAAGCGGGTGACCGTGAACCTGTCGCCGGCCAGCCTGCCGAAGCGCGGCTCGAGCTTCGACGTTGCGATCGCCGCCGCGATCCTGGCGGCCCAGGGGGTGGTGCCCCAGCACGCCTTCGACGACGCGGTGCTGCTCGGCGAGCTCGGCCTGGACGGGCGGGTGCGGCCGGTGCGCGGCGTGCTGCCGGCGGTCGCGGCGGCCGCCCGAGCAGGCGTGGCAGCGGCGGTCGTCCCGGCGGCCAACGCGGCCGAGGCGGCGCTGGTGCCCGGCATCCGGGTCACGGGGGTGCGCACCCTGGCCGGGCTGGTGGCCCGGGCGAACGGCGACGCGCTGCCCGAGGTCGAGCTGGCCGTGGACGCCGCCCCGCCGGTCGACCCGGCCCCCGACGACCCGGCGCACCGGCCGGACCTGGCCGACGTGCTCGGTCAGGCGACCGCTCGCTACCTGCTCGAGGTCGCCGCGGCCGGCGGGCACCACCTGCTGATGTCGGGACCGCCCGGCGCGGGCAAGACGATGCTGGCCGAGCGGCTGCCCGGCCTGCTGCCGCCGCTCGACCGGGCTGCCGCTCTCGAGGTGACCGCGGTGCACTCGGTGGCGGGGTCGCTGCGCGACGGCACCGGGCCGCTCGTGGCGCACCCGCCGTTCCAGGCGCCGCACCACACGGCCTCGGTCGCGGCGATCGTCGGCGGCGGCTCGTCCCAGGTGCGGCCGGGGTCCGCCTCGCTGGCGCACCGCGGCGTGTTGTTCATGGACGAGGCGCCGGAGTTCGCCCCGGCCGTGCTGGACGCGCTGCGCGAGCCGCTGGAGTCCGGCGAGATCACGGTCGCGCGGCTGGCCGCCCGGGTGCGGTTCCCGGCCCGGTTCCAGCTGGTGCTGGCGGCCAACCCGTGCCCGTGCGGGCTGGCGGCCACGGCCCCGGGTGCCGACACCGGCTGCACCTGTACGCCGATGGCCCGGCTGCGCTACCTCGGCCGGCTGTCCGGGCCGTTGCTCGACCGGGTCGACCTGCGGATCGAGATGCTCGCGGCCACCCGGGCCGACCTGCGCGGCGGGTCCGGCCCGCCGGAGGGCACCGCCGTGGTGGCCGAGCGGGTTGCCGCGGCGCGGGACCGGATGGCAGCCCGGCTGGCGGCCACCCCGTGGCGGGTCAACGCCGAGGTGCCGGGCCACGTGCTGCGGCGGCTCTGGAAGCTGCCCTGGGAGGTGGTGGGGGAGGCCGAGCGGCTGCTCGACCGTGGGGTCCTCACAGCCCGAGGGGTCGACCGGGTGGTCCGGGTCGCCTGGACGCTGGCGGACCTGGCCGGGCGGGACGTCCCGGACGCCGGCGACGTGCGGGTGGCCCTGGACTGCCGGGGGGTGGCCCGGTGGGCGGCGTGATCCCGGCGGCCGAGCGAGCGGCCCGGGCGGCACTGACCCGGCTGGCCGAGCCGGGCGACGCCTGGCTCGGCCGGGCGGTGGCCGGTCTCGGCGCCGCCGAGGTGCTCGACCGGGTCCGATCCGCCCGGGCCGGCGAGGACGAGCGGCTCGGGCACTACCGGGTCCGGCTGCCCGCGCTGGCGGCGGATCGCGAGCTCGCCACCCGGGCCGGTGCCCGGGTCGTCGTGCCCGGCGACGACGAGTGGCCGGCCGCTCTCGATGACCTGGGAGAGCGCGCGCCGATCGCCCTCTGGGTGGCGGGGGAGGGGCAGCTGGCCGACGCCGCGCGGCGGAGCGTGTCGGTCGTCGGGGCCCGCGCCTGCACGGCGTACGGCGAGCACGTGGCCGGCGAGCTCGCGGCCGGGCTCGGCGACCGCGGTTGGACGGTGGTGTCCGGCGGCGCCTACGGCATCGATGCGGCCGCCCACCGGGGCGCGCTGGCCGTCGACGCGCCGACGGTGGCCGTGTTGGCCTGCGGCGTCGACGTGCCCTACCCGGCCGCGCACGACGGGCTGCTCCGCGCGATCCGGGCCCGGGGGGTGGTCGTGTCCGAGCTGCCACCCGGCTCGCGGCCCACCCGGCGACGGTTCCTCGACCGCAACCGGGTCATCGCGGCGCTTGGGCGCGGGACGGTGGTGGTCGAGGCGGCGACCCGCAGCGGGGCGAAGAACACCGCGGGGCAGGCCGACGACCTGTCCAGGCCGGTGATGGCCGTCCCCGGCCCGGTCACGTCGGCCGCCTCGGTCGGCTGCCACGAGCTGATCCGGGGTCGCGGCGCCGCCCTGGTCACCGACGCGGCCGACGTGCTCGACCTGGTCGGCGACCTGGTGACCGACGCCCGGGACCTGCGCCGCGGCGAGGCCCGGCCGCACGACAGCCTGGACCCGGTGACGCTTCGGGTGCTCGAGGCGCTGCCGGTGCGCCGCCGGGCGAGTGCCGACAGTGTCGGCCGGGTCGCGGGGCTGGACGCGCCGACCGTGCTGCGGGCGCTCGGGCTGCTGGCGGCCACCGGACTTGCCGACGCGCACGAAGGCCGGTGGCGTCGGACGCCGACTGCGACCAGGGCGCCGGAGCCGCCGATGCCGGGGTGACCTGCGGCGATGTCCGGCGCGGCGGTGCTTGCGCGGCGCACGACCACAGGACACCGTGTGGTCCGTGGGGAGGGTCGAGGTTGCGCCGGGGCCGGAGAACAATTCCATCCCGCATGCCGTCACTCTTGCCCTCCCCGAGGCCCTGGCCGACGCGCTCGCCGGTTTCACCCGGCACCTGCGCTCGGAGCGCGGGCTCTCGGAGCACTCGGTGCGGGCCTACAGCGGCGACGTGACCAGCCTGCTCGAGCACGCCCGGCGGATGGGCCGGGACGCGCTGGCCGGGATCGACCTGCTCGTCCTGCGCAGCTGGCTGGCCGGCCAGTCGACCCGGGGGATGGCCCGGGCCACGCTGGCCAGGCGGGCGGCCGCCGCCCGCAGCTTCACCGCCTGGGCGGCGCGCACCGGCCTGCTCGCCACCGATCCCGGGGCCTTGCTGGCGACCCCGCGCAGCGGCCGGCCCCTGCCGGGGATCCTCCGGCAGGACGAGGCGGACGCGCTGCTGCACGTGGCGGGGCTGGCGGCCGACGACGAGAGTGCGACCGCTATCCGTGACCTGGCTGTGCTGGAGGTCCTGTACGCCTCCGGCATCCGGGTCGGCGAGCTGTGTGGGCTCGACCTCGGCGACGTCGACCGGGGCCGCCGGGTGCTGCGGGTCATGGGCAAGGGAGCCAAGGAGCGGGTGGTGCCGGTCGGGGTGCCGGCGCTGCGCGCCGTGGACCGCTGGCTGGCGGACGGCCGGCCGCGGCTGGCGGGGCCGACCAGCGGGGCTGCGTTGTTCCTCGGAGCGCGCGGCGGGCGGGTGGATCCGCGCACGGTACGCCGGTCGGTGCACGCCCTTCTCGCGCACGTCCCCGGTGCCCCTGACCTCGGACCACACGGCCTCCGCCATTCGGCTGCCACGCACCTACTGGAAGGGGGAGCCGACCTGAGAAGCGTTCAAGAGCTTCTCGGTCACGCTACGCTCGCCACGACGCAGATCTACACCCATGTGTCCGTCGACCGGCTGAAGGCAACTTATGACCAAGCGCACCCACGGGCCTGACGGCGCTGCCGCCTCGCCCTCTGGGGGAGTGGGCGCCGCCACCGCACGCGATGATGTCGTCGTCGACGACGTCGCGGCGGAGAAGAGCGCTGCCGAGGCGGCGCTGCGCGAGCTCTGGCAGGACTTCAAGAAGACCGGTGACGCCGCCCTGCGGGAGCGGCTGATCCTGCACTACTCGCCGCTGGTGAAGTACGTCGCGGGCCGGGTCGGGGTGGGCCTGCCGCCGAACATCGAGCAGGCCGACCTGGTGTCCTACGGCATCTTCGGCCTGATCGACGCCATCGTGAAGTTCGACCTCGAGCGGGCCATCAAGTTCGAGACCTACGCGATCAGCCGGATCCGCGGCGCCATCATCGACGAGCTGCGGGCGATCGACTGGATCCCGCGCTCGGTCCGCTACAAGGCCCGTGAGGTCGAGAAGGCCTACGCCTCCCTCGAGGCCCAGCTGCACCGCACGCCCAGCGAGGTCGAGGTCGCCGCCGAGATGGGCATCAAGCTCGAGGACCTGCACGCGATCTTCAGCCAGGTGTCGTTCGTCAACGTGGTGGCACTCGACGAGCTGCTCAGCGTCGGCGGCGAGAAGGGCGACAAGCTCAGCCTGGTCGACACGCTGGAGGACACCAAGGCCGAGGATCCGGTCCTGGCCTTCGAGTCCGAGGAGACCAAGTTCCTGCTGGCCAAGGCGATCAACACGCTGCCGGAGCGGGAGAAGATCGTCGTGACCCTCTACTACTACGAGGGCCTCACGCTGGCCGAGATCGGCCAGGTGCTAGGTGTCACCGAGAGCCGCATCTGCCAGATGCACACCAAGGCCGTGCTGCAGCTGCGCGGCAAGCTGGCCGAGGGCAAGGACTGACCTGCCTACAGCCGGCTGAGCGCCGACCGGGGACCCATCACCAGCAGCGGACCCGCGGCCGGGTCCAGCCACTGCAGGATCCGGCGCATCTCCGCGCGTGGCACCGACACGCAGCCCGCTGTCGCTCCGGGGCCGCTCACGTGCAGGAAGATCCCGCCGCCCAGCCTGGTGTCCGCGGGCTGGTCGGCCACCCGCTGGCCGTCGGGCGCCCGGTGCACGCCGGCCGGCAGGTTGAAGCCGAGCACCGCCGCGTACCGGTACTGGGTGCCGTAGCCAGACAGGTCCTCCGCCCAGCTCGTCCGCCACGCGCTGGTGACCGCCCGGCGAGGCTGGAGCACGTTGTAGGTCTTCGGGTCCCGAGGGTCGTAGGTCCACCAGTCGTTCCGGTCCACCGCCCGGTAGCCCAGCGCTGTCCCCGGGTCGGGGCCGTTGCCGAAGGCGGACACGACCGCGAAGGTGCCTGCCGGGCTGGTGCCCGAGTTCTGCCGCCGCCGGTCGGCGAGGACGAAGCCGTTGCGCCCCACCCTGGCTCGCACCGGCTCGCCGACCAGCTGCCAGGCGCCTGCCGCCGCGTCACGCTCCCAGGTCCGCAGCACCGCCCGGCTGCTCGACCAG
>JAVEDA010000297.1 GCA_030841195.1 Actinomycetota bacterium
AGGGCGCGGGCGAGGCGCACCTCCGTGGCCGGGTCCACCGCGCTGGTCGCCTCGTCGAGCACGAGGATGTCCGGGTCGGCCAGGTAGGCACGGGCCAGCGCGACGAGCTGGCGCTCGCCGGCCGAGAGCTGCTCCCCACGCTGCCCCACGTCGGTCTCGAGACCATGCGGCAGGCCCTCGAGCCAGTCGAGCAGGCCGAGCTCGGTGAGGGCGAGCTCGACCTCCGTGTCACTGGCGGCCGGCAGGCCGAACCGCACGTTGTCGGCGATGCTCCCCTCGAACAGGAAGCCGTCCTGCGGCACCATCACGATCCGGGCCCGGAGCGAGGCGAAGGAGAGCTCGCGCAGGTCCACCCCGTCGACCAGGACCCGACCGCCGGCCGGGTCCATCAACCGCGTCAGCAGCTTGGCGAAGGTGGTCTTGCCCGACCCGGTCTCCCCCACGACCGCGACCCGGGACCGCGGCGCCAGCACGAGGTCGACGTCCTCCAGCACGGTCGGGCCGCCGGGGTAGGCGAACGAGACGTGCTCGAAGCGCACGTCGATCGGCCCGCGAGGAAGGGTCCGGCCTGTCTCCCCCGGGTCGGCGACGTCGGCCGGCGTGTCGAGCACACCGAGCACGCGACGCCAGCCGGCGATGGCGTTCTGCGCCTCGTTGAGCACCTCGGTCCCGATCTGCACCGGGCCGACGAACAAGGTGACGAGGAACAGGAAAGCGAGCAGCTCCCCGAGGGTGAGCTCGCCGGCGATGCCGAGCTTGACGCCGACCACGACGACCCCGGCGTTGGCGAGACCTGCGACCACCTCGCCGGTGGAGAACGTGAGCGCCACCAGCGCCTGCGCCCGAGTCGCAGCCGACCGGTGCCGCTCGATGGCACCGTCGATGCGACGGCCGGTCCGCTCCTCGATTGCATAGGCGCGGACCGTGGAGGCGCCGACGACCGACTCGGACACGGCGCCGAGCAGGTCACCGACCCGTTCCCGGACCAGGCCGTAGGCGGCGGACACCCGCTTCTGGAAGAAGCGCATCAGAATGAAGAGCGGCAGGAAGCACAGCCAGACCAGCAGCGTGAGCTGCCAGGAGTAGTAGGCCATCAGGGCGGTCGCGACCAGGAGCTGGCCGAAGCTGACCACCATCAGCAGGCCGCCCCACTGCATGAAGGTGGAGATCGTGTCGACGTCGCTGGTCACCCGGGACACCAGTGACCCGCGTCGCTCCGCGTTCTGGGTCAGCACCGACAGGTCGTGCACATGTCGGAAGGCACGCACCCGCAGGGTGGCCAGGCCCCTCTCAGTGGTGCGGAACAGACGGACGTTGAGCAGGTAGGACGCGAAGGCCGTGAGCACGGTGGCCACCGCGGCGAGCAGCACCACTTCGCGCACCCGGGTGAGGTCCGGCCCGCCTGGCCCCATCAGGCCGCTGTCGATCGTCTGCTGGACCGCGATGGGCACCAGCACCCGCCCCACCGTTGCGCCGAAGGCCAGCAGCAGCGTGACGGGCAGGCCGGTGCGGAACTCTGGCGACAGCGCCAGGCCCCGGCGCAGCGTGGCCCAGGCTCCCGGTTGGGTGCGTCCCGCGTCGGTGATCGTCGTCATCTCGGGGTCCACTCTGCCGCACCGCACCGACGGCCTTTGCCGTGCGTTGGGCAGCACCCGCCCGGCCTCTCGGTAGGCTGGTGGCCCATGAGCGGATACGACTCGCCCCCCGAGCGTCGCCATGGCATCTTCACCGCCGACCCCAGCCTCGATGACAGCTGGCCCGAGGCGCCGGAGCCGTCCTGGCTGATCGACGAGGTCGCCGAGGAAGAGGTCGACGAGACCGGGCGCACCCCGGCGTACGACTTAGGGCCTTCGACCGAGTCTTTCGTGGTGGACCTGACAGGTGCCCAGCCGCAGGTGCACGAGACTGCGTACCCAGAGGCCGTCGATCCGGTTGAGCCGTCGCGGCACTCGGCCCCGGCGGAGCTGGCGCCCGAGCCGGTGTACTCGCCGCCCTCGCCGCCGCCGCTGCCGGTGCCCGCCGTGCGCGCCATCGATCGGACTGCCGTGGAGACCCCGCCAACATTCGACATCCCGCCCGTGCCGCTCGGCAGCGCGCAGAACCAGGCCGAGACGCTCACGGCCGCGACGATTCTTCGCAGCAGCAAGCCCCGTCCGCAGAGCGGCTGGCGCAAGCGGGTGCTCGCGGTGTCCGGTGGCCGGATCAACTTCGGGCTCTCGCCGGACGACCGCCGCCGCGCCGATCTGATCGAGCGAGCTCGCACACCCGTCGTCGGCTGCCACCGGGTCGCCGTGATCAGCCTCAAGGGCGGTGTCGGCAAAACCACGACCACCGCGGCGCTGGGCGCGATGTTCGCCAACCTGCGCGGCGACCGGGTGATCGCCGTGGACGCGAACCCGGACCGCGGCACGCTGATCGAACGGGTGCCCCGCCAGTCCGGCGCGACCGTCCGGCACCTGCTCGAGGCTCGCGACAGGGTGACGCGATACGGCGACGTGCGCGCGTTCACGTCGCAGTCGCCGACCCGGCTCGAGGTGCTCGCGTCCGACGCCGACCCCTCCGCGTCGTCCGCCCTCAGCGAGCAGGACTACCGGAACACGGTCGACACGCTCGAGCGCTTCTACAACCTGATCCTCACCGACTGCGGCACCGGCCTCCTGCACGACGCGATGCGGGGAGTCCTGGGCCTGGCGACCTCGCTGGTCGTGGTCAGCTCGGCCAGCCTCGACGGCGCCCGCAGCGCCAGCGCGACCCTCGACTGGCTCGAGGCGCACGGCATGGAACAGCTGGCCAAGGACGCGGTCGTCGTCATCTCGTCGGTGCGCCCAGGTGGCGGCATCGTCGACGTCATGCAGCTCGAGGACCACTTCGCCGCCCGCTGCCGGGCCGTGGTGACCATCCCGTACGACGGTCACCTCGAGGCCGGCGGCGTCCTGGATCTCAACGAGCTCGACGCGGAGACGATGGACGCGTACAAGGAACTGGCGGCTGCGGTCGGAGAGGGCTTCGCGGTCCGCGGCTGAGCAGGCTCTGCCGGTCGGTCACTCGTACTGGGTCACATAGGTCTCTGCGTCCCACTCGTGGAGGCGTTTAGCCATGACGACCCGGAGATCCTCGTCGTCGAACTCGTCCGGCTGGCGCAGGTCGTCGTAGGCGTTGTGCTTGGCGATGTCGAAATTCATATCGTTCAGCAGGCCCTCATACTCGCTGCCGACGTTCCGGATCGCAGCGATCCATCGATGGCGCGCCTCGAGGAATCCATCGATGAAGGGTTCAAATGCCATCTCGCGGGCCACGAACTGTCTGCACAGTTGGATCTGCTCCGCCGCTTCCTCGTCACCTGCCGCCATCA
>JAVEDA010000327.1 GCA_030841195.1 Actinomycetota bacterium
GCCAGCACCGCGGCGCTGGAGTCCGCACCGCGGGCGACCGGCTGGGCCCACTCCTTCGTACGCCGGGCCGGGATGACCACGAAGGGCTTCCGGCGGCACGCCGCGCCGGGCACGGTCCGCGTCGCGGTGCGCGCGATTGCCGGGGCCTGCGTCCCCGACCCGGACGCGATCCTGCGGCAGCTGCTGTCCGACACGATCGCCGCCTGCGTCGCGCTGTGCGAGGCCGACCGGTCGAGGGTCGAGGCGGCGCGCGCCGACGCCGGGACCTGACGGCCCTGCGCTGGGTCCTGCACGTCGACCTCGACCAGTTCATCGCCGCGGTCGAGGTGCTGCGGCGGCCAGAGCTGCGCGGGCTGCCGGTCGTCGTCGGCGGCGACGGCGACCCGACCAAGCGCGGCGTGGTCAGCACCGCGTCGTACGAGGCACGCGCCTGCGGCGTGCACTCCGGGGTCCCGCTGCGCACCGCCGCCAAGCGCTGCCCGGACGCGGTGTTCCTCCCGGTCGACAAGCCCGCCTATGACGCGGCCTCGGCCGAGGTGATGGCGACGCTGCGCACGTTCGACGCGGTGGTCCAGGTGCTGGGCTGGGACGAGGCGTTCCTCGGCGTCGACACCGACGACCCGGAGGCGCTGGCCCGCGAGGTCCAGGAGCGGGTGCGCACCGCAACCCGGCTGGAGTGCAGCGTCGGCATCGGCCAGAACACGCTGCAGGCCAAGCTGGCGACCGGGTTCGGCAAGCCGGCCGGCGTCTTCCGGATCACCCACGACTCGTGGTTCGACCTCCTCGGCGACCGGCCCACCGACGTCCTGTGGGGGATCGGGGCGAAGACCGCCCGCAAGCTCACCGAGGCGGGCTTCAGCACGGTGCGCGAGCTGGCGGCCGCCGACCCCGCGGTGCTGGCAGCCCGGTTCGGCCCGACCACCGGGCCGTGGCTCGGCCAGCTTGCCCGCGGGCAGGGGAGCACCCGGGTCGACGGCGAGCCGTACATCCCGCGTGGCCGCAGCCGGGAGGTCACGTTCCAGGAGAACCTCACCGACGCCGAGGAGGTACGCCGGCAGGTCGTGCTGCTCGCGGACCGGGTGGCCGCGGACGTGGCGGCCGACGCGCGGCCCGCCGTACGTGTCGTGCTGAAGGTCCGGTACGCGCCGTTCCTGACCCGCACCCACGGCTCCCGGGTCGACCCGCCCAGCGCGGCCGCGGCCGACATCGAACGGGCCGCGCTGGCCGCGCTCGACCTGTTCACCGAGGACCGCCCGGTGCGCCTGCTCGGCCTGCGCGCCGAGCTCACCCCACCCGCTGCTCCAGCAGAGCGAGGTCGCGTAGCGCGAACTGGCGGTGCCACCACTCCTCGTTGAGCAGCGTGAGCAGGCACTCGCGGACCGGGTAGCTGCGCGGCTCCGGCCAGCCCGGCCCTTCGACCGGGACGGTGTCGGAGGCGAGGGTCGCGTCGTCGAGCTCGTCGATGTACCGGCGTACGGCCGCCTGCCGGTCCAGCCGCAGCGCGAGGGCCTCATCCAGCGACGGCCGTGCATCGCGGTCGCGCGGCACGCCCTCGGTGTCGGGCATCCCGTCCCAGGGCAGCGACAGGGGCGCCCATGGGCTCGGATCGCCGAGGATCGCGCGATGGAGCCAGCACTCGGTCGCGAACGCCAGGTGCCGAAGCGTCTCGATGAACGACCACTCGCCGTCGACCGGCTCGTGCAACGCGGCCGCCGGCAGCGCCCGGGCGCGCTCGACCGTTTCGGCCCACCATCGCTCGACGATGTCCCACGCCTCCCGGAACCCGTCCGGGTCGGTGGGCCGCATCTTCACCAGGTCGGGCTCACGCCGCTCCAGCTCGGCCTGCACCAGCGGTGCGACGTCCACGCCGTTGACGGTCAGGCTTTCGATCTCGCCCGAGATCTCCACGTTGACGAACCCGGCGCCGCGCATCACCACGTCCTTGAACCAGGCCTCCCGGAATCGCGCGCCGGTCAGGTCGACGTCGTTGAAGTCCGCGTCATTGAGGTGGACCTGGTGGAACCTCGCCCGCTGCAAGTGCACCTGCTCGAAGCGGGAGTCGGCGAGGTCCTGCTGGTGGAAGTCGGCCATGCGGCCGACGTTAGCCACACCCCCCGACATCGACACGCCGGCCCGGCAGAGCTCACCAAGTGGACGCTCCGACACCAGACACGCCGCAGACCCGGTGCGTCGGCGTCCAAAGGATCTTGCTTCCTTTGCCGACTGTTGTCTTGACAGCCCGTGAGCCCGGGCGCACGTTCAGTCAATGGCGGTCCGGACCGGCTGAGGCCGGTCCCCGGACGCAGCGGCGCCCAAGACCCAGGCGCCTGCGTCCGTGCACCGGGGGGTTCTCTGTGGTGGCGTGTCTCAGCCCTCCTGTGCCCCGTCAGCCGCATGCGCGGGACCTACTCGGGATGAGACCCGCCGACAGGAGCCACGGTCATGGACCAGGAGTTCAACGTCGGGCGCAACGTCTACCTCGACCGGGACCAGCGGGGCACGGTGCGCCAGCTGCGGCACGTGGACCAGCCGTTCCCGTCGCAGGCGCGCACCCCTCAGCTCGTTGCCGCCGACTACCTGCACAGCTATGCCGACCTCCTCGAGATGCCGGCCACCGCACTGGCGCACATCACCGAGTCGCCGGCGCCCCGGCCCGAGCCGGCCGACGTCGAGCTGCGCTATCTCGGCGAGAAGCAGCAGTTCGACACCGCGACCGTCGCCTACCACCAGACCGCCCTCGGCCTCCCGGTGTGGGAGGCGGGTGTCGCCGTGCAGATGACCGTCTCGCCGTTCCGGGTGCTGAGCTCCCAGTCGACCCAGCACCCCGACGTGCACGTCGAAGCGCCAGACGACGACGCGCTCAAGCGGGCCGAGTCGCTCAGCACCAACCAGCTGGGCCGGGCACTCGGCCTGCAGCGGGAGGGCAATGACGCGGCGCGCAAGGAGCTCGAGATCGAGCGGCGCCAGTTTGTGGTCTACCAGTACGAGGCCGACAGGGTGCAGCGGGACGGGCCGCCGTCGGTCATCGCCCGGGACATCCCCAGTGCCCGCACCGCGAACGGGCGGACCAAGAAGGCCGACGTCGAGCTCGAGCAGCCGCACGACATCGACGAGTCGCGGATGCCGTGGCTCCCGCTCCCGCCGATCCCGGACGGCATCCGCGAGGGCGAGCACTACGTCGGGCTCAAGGTCGACTTCGGGCTGCCGCTGCCGGCCTGGGGCGCCCTCCACTGGACCGCGATCCTCGACGTCGACACGCTCGCCGTCCTGTACGTACGTCCCTATGTCGATGACGTGAACGGCTTGGTCTTCGACGTGGACCCGGTCACCGACGCCAACGGCCCCGGGCCGACGGGGACGTCCGTCGCGCTCAACCCGATCCGGGTCTCCCAGCAACTGCTCGGCCTCAACGCGCCATCCAATGGCGTGCAGGCCCTGACCGGCGACACGGTGGCGCTCAT
>JAVEDA010000391.1 GCA_030841195.1 Actinomycetota bacterium
GACAAGCCACCGCCCGCGACGTTCGCCTGGCGGGCGGCCTACCCGACACCCGCCGAGTCCCGCCGGCTGGCGCTGCGGGTGTTCCACCGGCTCCCCGGCCGCAACCCGTGGTTCGTCGCGCTGATGGCCGGGATCCAGGCACTGGCCGCGTACGCCGTCGTGTCCAGCCTGTGGCGGCAGTCCGCGGGGCAGGGAACCCTCGCCCAGGAGTGGGCCGGCCTGACGCCCTCGTGGTCGGTGGCCGACGCCCTCCGGGAGCCCCGGACCGTACTGGCCGCCCTGCTGCTGGTCGGCTCGATGGTGCTGTTCTCCCGCCGGGGCGGGCCGCGCGGCGTGGTCGGCGGCCTGCTGCACGGCCTCGGGCACGTCGGCACCGCCCTGGTGGCGGTGTGGGTCGCCGCCTGGCTGCCGGTGCCCGCCGGCTGGGCCGACGAGGCCGAGGTCGCGGCGCGGCTCGGGTGGGCCGCGGCGGTCGGCGGCGGGCTGGCAACCGTCGTCGTCGCCGGGTACCTCTACCTCGCCGCCCGGCTGATGGACCTGCACCTCAACGAGCTGTTCAGCGCGCAGTCCGACGAGCACCACAAGTCGTTCCTGCGCCTTCACATCCGGGACAACGGGGACCTGGTCGTGCACCCCCTCAAGGTGCCGCGGGTAGGCACCAGCTGGCAGGTGCCGGCAGCGACCGACGAGAGCGACCCGTGGATCACGCCGACCGAGCCGATCGACGTGCACCTGATCGAGGCACCCGTGACGATCCGCCGGGAGGTGCCGGCGTGACCGTCACCGCACCGACCCGCCCGACGACGCGGGCCGACCACCGCACCGAGGTGGTGCCCCTCACCGCACTGGACGGCCGGCCGCTGACCCTGGTGCACGTCCAGGGACGGCACCCGCCGACCCGGGGACCGGTCCTGGTCGTGCACGGTGCGGGCGTGCGAGCCGAGCTGTTCCGGCCGCCGCTGCCGCGGACCTTCGTGGACGCGCTGATCGACGCGGGCTGGGACGTCTGGCTGCTCAACTGGCGGGCGTCGATCGACCTCGACCCGGTGCCGTGGACGCTGGACGAGGCCGCGGCCCACGACCACCCGGCGGCGGTGCGGCACGTGCTGGCCGCGACCGGCGCGGACGAGCTGAGCGCCGTCGTCCACTGCCAGGGATCGACGTCGTTCACGATGGCCGCGGTCGCCGGGCTGCTGCCGGAGGTGCGGACCGTGGTGACCAACGCGGTGTCGCTGCACCCGATCGTCCCGCGGTTCTCCACCTTCAAGATCGGCCGCGTCTCCCCCGTCGTCAGCCGCTGGCTGCCGCACGTGTCCCCGGCCTGGGGTGACAAGCCCGAGGGAGTGCTGTCCCGGGCGCTCGTCCTGGCCGTCCGCGCCACCCACCACGAGTGCGACAACACCGTCTGCCGGATGGTGAGCTTCACCTACGGCACCGGCTGGCCCGCGCTGTGGTCGCACGCGAACCTCGACGCGGCCACCCACGACTGGATCCGCGGCGAGTTCGCGGAGGTGCCGTTCACGTTCTTCCACCAGATGGATCGCAGCATCCGGGCCGGGCACCTGGTGCCGGTGAGCGACCTGGCGGGGCTGCCCGCGTCCTACGTCGCCGCGCCGCCGCTGACCGATGCCCGGTTCGTCTTCCTCGCGGGCGAGGACAACAAGTGCTTCCTGCCCGACAGCCAGCAGCGGTCCTACGACTTCTTCGCCGCACACCGGCCCGGGCGCGACGCGCTGCACCGGTTCCGCGGCTACGGCCACCTCGATGTCTTCCTCGGCCGGAACGCCGCGACCGACACCTACCCCGTGATCCTCGAGGAGCTGGCGACATGAGCGTGCTGTTGCCCGCTGCCCGCACGCTGATGTCGCTGGCGCCCTCGGCGGTGCCCCGCAGGCAGCGCCGGCTGGCCGGCCGGCGCGCCGCGGTCGACGGCATCCCGTTCACCATGCCGGTCAACTCGGAGCGGACGCCGGCCCTGATGGCGGCGTTCCCGGTCGACGGCGACGCGGCCGCACGGCTGCTGCCCGGCGGCGAGCTGCACCCGGTCCGGCTTCCGGGCGGCCGCGGCCTCCTGGTCGTCACCGTCGTCAACTACGAGGTCACCGACATCGGCAAGTACGTCGAGTACTCCCTCGCCGTGGCCTGCACGTTCGGTCCGCGGCCGGCACCGCCGCTGCTGCCCGGCCTGCTGCGCGGCCACTACGGCACCGGGCAGTTCGTGGTCGACCTGCCGGTCAGCAGCGAGGTCTCCGTGAAGGGCGGCAAGGGGATCTGGGGAATGCCCAAGCACCAGGCCAACCTCGACTTCACGATCACGTCCTCGTCGGTGTCCAGCCAGTACGACGTCGACGGCCAGCTCGGTGCGTACGTCGAGATCGAGCGGCCGCCCGCGACGGCACTGCCGCTGGACGTCGGGGCCGCCAACTACTGCGTGTTCCGCGGCATGGTGATGCGCTCGAACATCTACTTCCAGGGTGCGGCCGACATCGCGCTCGGCCGGCGGGCCCGGGCCACGCTGCGCCTCGGGGACGCGCCGCAGGTCGCGGCGCTGCGCGGGCTGGACATCGCCCCCGACCCGGTCTTCACCGCGTTCCTGCCCACCACCCGTGGCGTGCTCGACGACCATCTCGAGTGCTGGTTCCTGACCTCCGCAGGCGAGCGGACCGAGCCCGGCGACGGCCTCGATTCGGTGGTGGGACTCGGCCGGTCCGAGGAGTGGCTGGACCCGCCCAAGGTCCTGGTGGGGTGATCCGCGGTGAAGGCAGCCCTGCTCCTCGTGAACGCCCTGTACTTCCTGTTCGGGGCGAGCATGTACATGGGCACGATGTGGGTGCTGCGCTTCTTCCTCTACCCGACCTGGCGGTCGCTGACGCCGGACAACGTCGGCGAGCACTTCGGGGTGCCGACCATCCTCGCGACCAAGTTCTTCACCGTGGTCGTGCCACCGATGTTCCTGTCCGGCATCGTGCTGGTGGCCACCGAGTGGGGCGACTGGTCGCACCCCTTGGTCTGGCTGGCCGCGGTCTGCCTGGTCGGCATCGTGGTGCTCACCTACGTGGGCCAGCAGATCATCATCCCGGTCAACAAGAAGATCCGCGGCGGCGAGTACGACGGCCCGGCCGCGCTGACCCCGCTGCTGATGCGCTGGATGCAGCTGAACAACATCCGGTTCGTCGCCTCGACGATCACCTGGGCCGCGATCGTCTGGTACCTCGTGGCCAAGCCGGACCTGCTCGAGGCGCTGTGATGATCCCACTGGAGCGACTCCTGGCCGACCGGCTGCGGGCGGTGGTCGCCGCGATCGCCGCCGTCACCGTGCTGTCCGGCCTCGGCCAGCTGCTCCTGCCCGGCATGGTCCTGGACCTGCTCGGCGCCGAGTCGACGCCCACCACCCGGCACTTCTTCGCGATCGTCGGCATGTTCATGGCGGTGGTCGGTGGGGTCACGCTGCAGGCACTGCTGACCGAGCCCACCCCGGCTTTCATCGTGCTCTGGTGCGCGGTGCAGAAGCTCGGCGCCTTCCTGGCCGTGACCGTCGGTGTGCTGCGGGACCTGTTCTCCTGGGTGGCCATGGCAGTGGCCCTGTTCGACCTGCTGACGGCGGTCCTCGCCACGATGGTCTGGCAGCGGCTGCGAGCGCCGGCCGGCCGTCACCAGCAGGCCCGGGTGACGGCATGAAGCGGTCCGTGGTGCTGGCCGGCGGCGGGATGCGGGTCGCCTGGCAGACCGGCGTGGTCCGGGCGCTGACCGAGCACGGCCTCAGGTTCGACCACGTGGACGGCACCTCCGGCGGGATCATGACGACCGGCATGCTCCTGTCCGGTCTGGACCCGGCCGAGATGGGCCGGCGGTGGTCCGACCTCGACGTGTCGGACTTCAGCTCGCCGCTGCCCGTGCGCGACTACCTGCGCGGGCCGTGGTCGCTGCCCGGTCTCGGCGATGCCGACGGGGTCGTGAACAAGGTGTTCCCACACCTCGGCATCGACTGCGCGACGATCCGCGAGTCGACGGCGTTCGAGGGAACCTTCAACGTCGTCGACTTCGTGACCAAGACCTGCGTGGCGATCCCGCACACCGACGTCGACGAGCACCTGCTCGCCGCCGGGATGTCGCTGCCCGTGGTGATGCCGCCGCTGCGGCGCGGGAACCGGGTCTGGACCGACGCGGTGTGGGTGAAGGACGCGAACGTCACCGAGGCACTGCGCCGGGGCGCGGACGAGGTGTGGCTCGTCTGGTGCATCGGCAACTCGCCGTACTGGGGAGACGGGCCGCTGGAGCAGTACGTGCACATGATCGAGATGAGCGCCAACGGCGCCCTGTTCGCCGAGCTGGACGCCGCGCGTGCGGCCGGTCGGCAATTCACCCTGCACGTGGTGCACCCGGAGCACCCGCTGCCGCTGGACACCGAGCTCTACGCCGGGCGGGTCAGCACTGACACGCTGATGGCGATGGGCTACCGGGACGGGTGGTCCTATCTGGAGGGGGCGAGCCCGGACGGCGTCGCCCAGGACACCACCTGCACGGCGATGACCGAGCCGCCCGTCGGGGTGCGCCTGACCGAACGCCTGCGCGGCACGGTCGCGGGGGCCCACCTCGACCTCACGGTCACCGCCGTGATCGCGTTGCCCGACGACTCCGAGCCCGCACCGGCTCGGGTCGTCGGGCACGTGGACCATGACCCGTGGGGCGGCCGGGTTCCGCTGGCGGACGGCCGGCTGGTGCACGAGGGCGACGCGCTGGTCTACCGGGCCCGGGCCCGGGTTCGAGCCGACTGGGTCGACATCGAGGCCCGGCGCGAGCTGGCCGACGACGACGGACTGGACGCCTGGGCGGACGCCACCACGGTCGAGTTCAACGCGAGCTCCGGGGAGTCCGGCCGGCTGCGACTCGGCCCGCTGGACGCCGCTCGCGCGCTCGCCGCCGCCGAACCGGTCGGAGCGCACGGGGGGCTTGACCGGGCCAGCGCCCTGGCCCGCCTGGCCCGCACCGGACTGCGCCGCGCGCTCGCGACGTACTGACAAGGGAGCTGACATGACCGAGAGACGCCGCCGGAAGGTGTGGGTGCACCACGTGGTGGTCAGCGTCCGGATGATGCAGACGCGCCTGGACGTCGCCGAGGCACGGGGGCTCGGCCCGGACCAGCAGGCCGCGGCGCACGGTGTGCGGCGCCTGCTGGACAAGGCCAGGGACGCCGCGAACGGTGTGGACCCGAAGCCCGGACCCCTGTCGGACTGGTGGAGCGGCGGGCTGGTCGAAGCCGCCTACCAGAACCTGCACGGGGCCAAGGTCGAGATGGTCGAGGTCTACGACGAGGCGGACCTGGCCGCCGAGATCCCCGAGATCGCCGCCCGCACCCACCAGGCGCTGCGCCAGGACGACCCGCGCCGGCGCAGCGTCGAGCGGCTCGGCGGCCGCCCGCTGGCCCTGCAGCGCGCCTACCTGCGGCACGCGCTGCAGGACTGCTACGACGCGATGGACCGCCAGCACGAGCGGCTACGCAGCTTCCGCAACATCGTGCTGGTGCTGGCGATGTTCATCACCGCGCTCGTCGGCATCACCGTGGTCGCGGTCTGGGGCAAGCCGTCCATCCTGCCCTTGTGCTTCCCCGCCAACGGCGGGGACCCGACGGCCATCCTGCTCAACTGCCCGACCGGACAGAACGTGGCCGCAGAGAGCCCCGGCGACATCCTCGTGGTCGGCCTGCTCGGGCTGCTCGGCGGCGCGCTGGCCGCGGCCCTGAGCATCAGGAACCTGCGCGGGACCTCCTCGCCGTACGACGTGCCGGTGGCCCTCGCGTTCCTCAAGGTGCCCCTCGGGGCCTACACCGCGATCCTCGGCCTGATCGCCATCCAGGGCGAGTTCATCCCGGGCCTGTCGTCGCTGGACTCGCAGGGGCAGATCCTCGCGTATGCGCTGCTGCTCGGCTTCGCCCAGCAGGTGTTCACCCACTCCCTGGACGTGCGGGCCCAGTCGCTGCTCGAGGCGCTGCCGGGCAAGGACTCCCCCACGGTGCCGACGGCAACGGCAACAGCCATCGCCACAGGTCCTGAGCAAGCACAGCCCGCGCCGAGAGCGTCCGCGGTCCCATCCCAGTACGCGCCCACCAACGGCAGCACTCCAGCGGCACCACCGGCGGCAGCGGCGACGCAGGTGACGATCGAGCTCCCGCCCGACGCCGAGCCGGAGTACCAGCCGCCACCCATCGACCTCACTGAGGACGCAGACGGAACCGACGACAACGACGTGGTGCAGGACGACGACAGCATGCCGCTGCCGAACGTGCCGGTCGGGGACCACCGCTGATGCGCACCTACGGCCAGGCGAAGGAGTTCGCCCAGCAGCAGCACCGCAGCGGCTCCGCGAGCTGGCACAACATGTGCCAGATGTTCTCCCGGCAGTGCGTGGGCGCGCCGTCGTTCGGCTCGTCGGCCCGGGAGGCGTTCAACCGGATCCCGGCCGAGCAGCGGCACACGTCCGGCCCGCCGCCGGCCGGGTCGATCGCCTACTACGGCTTCCGGGACCACGGGTTCGGCCACGCGGTCTTCGCGGTGAACGGTGGCTTCGTGTGGTCCAACGACATCCTCCGCCGCGGTCACATCGACCGGGTCCGGTGGGACGTGTTCCCCAGCAGGTGGCGGCTGCCCTACCGCGGCTGGATCTCGGCCTGCCCCGGTGGCGAGCTGCCAGTTCAGGACAAGGACGCGCCACCGACGTACCGGCAGGGCCGTCGGGTCTACGGCAGCCGGATGCGCTTCGCCCAGGACGACTCCGACAGCGTGTGGAACCTCCAGGTCGCCCTCGCCGCGCGCGGCTTCGAATTCGAGAACGGACCGACGGGCTACTACGGAGTGCACACCCGCGAGTCGGTGGCGGTCTTCCAGCGTCGGCGCGGCTGGACGGGCAGCGACGCCGACGGCATCGCCGGGCCCGGGACGGTGGCCGCGCTCGGACTGCTCTGGGTCGACGGGTGACGACGCTCGCGGGGACGAGCTCCCCGGACGCCGCCCACGACCTCGAGGAGCTGCGCGGGTCGGCCCGCGGCTGGCACGGCGTCCAGCTCGCGGTGCTCGGGTTCATCGGGCTCTGCGGGGCGCTGCAGGGCGGTGGGTCGGCCAGCGGGCCCGGCTGGGTGCAGGACCTGTCCTTCGTCCTGGTCTTGGCCGCGTTGGTGCTCGCCTGCTCCGCGACCGTGCTGGTCGCGAGTGCGGCCTGGCCGGTGTACGGCGGGGCGGGGCACGCCACCGAGTCCCCTGCCGACGAGCTGCGGCACACCGGCCACCGGCTGCGGGCCGGCATCGCGGTGACCTTCGTGGCCGTGGCCTGCCTGGCGGTCGCGACGAGTGCGGCGTGGTGGCCGAGCGGGAGCTCGAGCGGCGGGTCCGGCGAGGCGCTGGTCGAGGTGCGCACCGGCACCGGGGTCGCCTGCGGCGTGCTGCGGCCGGCCGACGCCGGCAACCTGGTCGTCGACGTGGCCGGTCAGACCTTCACGGTCGCGCTCTCGGATCTGGTGTCCGTCCGGCCTGTCGAGCGCTGCTGACCAGCGCCGTCGACCCGACCCCGCTACGGTTCGCCGCGTGCCCTCTCCACTGGCCCGCGCGCGCCGTGCCGTCCGAGCCGCCACCCGGGCCGGCCTGCGCAGCCTGCAACGGGACGCCGCGCTGGGAAACCTGCCCGGGTTCGAGGACGCCTGGGGGACGGCGCACCGGGTGCCGGGCTGGTTCGGCGAGACCGAGGCCGCCGTGTTCTGGTCGGTGGTGCACGAGGTCCGCCCGGCCACCGTGGTGGAGATCGGCAGCTACCTCGGCCGGAGCACCACCCTGCTCGGCCTGGCCCTGCAGCACGCCGACGTGCCCGCGGCGCGGCTGGTCGCGATCGACCCGCACACCGGCGACCGGCAGAACATGCGGGCGCTGGGCATCAGCACCATCCCGACGCTGGACCTGTTCCGCATCTACATGCAGGCCGCGGGCATCGGTGAGCTGCTCGACGTCCGGGTCGCGCCGTCAGCCGAGGTCGCAGCTGACTGGCACGACCCGGTCGACCTGCTCTTCGTGGACGGCTGGCACAGCAAGCGGGGCGTGCTGGCCGACGCACGCGGCTTCGGACCGCACCTGACCGACCGTGGCATCGTCTGCTTCGACGACTACACGGCCTACAAGTCGGTACGCCGGGGGGCCGACCTGGCATGCACCGAGCTGGGCCTGGTGCGCTACGGCACCGTCGCAGCCCAGCTGTGGGCCGGCCGGCCGGAGGTCGCCCCGGCCGGCGTCGTCCGCGCGCTGCGGGTCGAGCGCTTGGTCTCCGCGGCCCGCCGCCTCAGCCCGCGAAGGTGACCACCAGCGCGCTCGTGCCGGTGCCGGTGCCTGCGTTCACGACGAGCTCGCGACCGCGGGCGGTCTGCCGGATGCTGTACGCCGTCGAGGCGCCGTTCAGCGTCACCGAGCTGACGACAGCTCCGGTGGGCAGAACGTGACCGATGAGCAGGTGCGTTCTGCCGTGCCGGGTCACCGACGTCGTCAGCGTCGACGTGGTCCGCTCGGCGGCCACGTCGACCGACCCGTCGCCGAGCCGGATGTTCGCGCCCGCCACCCGGTGCTGGCCGCCCGGCACCTGCGGCACGACCGTCAGGTCGCCGCGGCCGAGGTCCGGGCTGACACCGAGCTGCTGGTGCACGACCGGCCACAGCACGCCGTAGGTGCCCCACGCCTGCAGCACCATCGACCGGTCGTAGAGCGGCCGGCCGATGTTGGCCGGGAAGTCGGGGCTGGGCGCGATCTCCGGCATCGCCCCGGGCATCTCCCAGACGTCGGGGTCGAGCTGGATCCGGGCGTTGCCGGTGGTGTAGCGCTGCTGCTGGTCGGCACCGAGGCGGCCGAAGTTGCCCTCCGCGACCGCCATGATCCCGGTGTTGAGCGAGAAGATCGACCGCTCGCTCTGCACCGTGGACACCGAGCTGTCGCAGCTCGGGCCCTTGTTGCCGCCGACGGCAGAGGTCGGCCCGGTGCCGGTGTGGAAGAGGCCTAGCTCACCGGAGTAGCACGCCTCCTGCCGCTTCGCCAGCGCCTGCTGGCCGTGCTCGTCGGTGGCCAGCGGGCGGGTCACCTGGCCGGGACGGACCAGCTCGGCGTCCATCGGGGTCACGCCGATCCAGTGCCGCTGCAGGCTCTTGGCGTTGTCGTTGGCCGGGTTGGCCGGGTCGTCGATCGAATCGGCGTACTGGTTGGTGCCCTGGCCGAACCACCACGCGCCTTCGAACGCCGCCTCCATGGCTGCGGCCTGGCCGGTGGCCCAGGTCTTGGTGGTGTTGTCCCCCTTGCTGGCGGCCAGGTCGGCCAGGTCACGCAGGCCGCGGATCGTGTACACGGTGTTGTCGAGCTTCTCCACGCCCATGCCGGGACGCTCGACGTTGCCGAGACCCTCCGGCCAGCCGTCGCCGTCCTTGTCCAGCTGCTCGACGACGTACCTCATGTTCTTGACCGCAAACGGGTAGAGGTCGTCGCGGAATGCCTTGTCACCTGTCCATCGCCAGACCAGGGCGACGGCACTCGGGAACTTCGACGTCTCGTCGGTGTTGCCCGCGGAGTCGTTGGTGCCGTAGTAGATGGAGCCGTCCGGCATGACCTCGTGGACCACCTTCCCGCTGTCGCCGTTGACCACCACGCTGACGTCCCGCAGGGCCCGCAGGTGGGACTCGATGTCGGCGAACTTGCCCATGGCCACGGCGGCGAACGCGGTGTACTCCCCGTCGGTGCCGAACAGCCAGGGGTAGTCGGGCCAGCCAGCACCCAGCCAGCGGGCCGTGCCGAGGGTGCCCTGGCTGGCTGGGTACTGGCTCCCCTCCTTGACCGGCCGGAGCTGCAGGTCGTGCACCTCCTGCACGGAGTCGGCCAGGTTCTGCTTGCTCCACGCGACGCTGCGCTCCAGTAGCCGGTCACCGGGCAGGTCGACTGTGGTGCGGGACGCGATCTGCTGCCGCGCGGCGACCTTCTGTGCCAGTGCGCCGGCCGGGTCGGCCAGCGCCTTGGTCAGCTGCGTGCGCGCGGCGCTCACTCCCTGGTCCGAGCCGGCGACCGCGAACCAGAGGGTGGTCGGCTCGTTCGGCGTCAGCTGGACCTGCCAGCGCAGCTGGCCACCGGTCCCCTTGCCGAAGGCGCCGTCGTCGCAGGTCGTGGGTGCGGGGCCGTCGGCGGGACAGACGACGGCCGGGTCCTGCGGGCCGCGGTGGTCCGGACCGAGCTCGTGCGAGGAGGGCGTCCGGTCGCCGGCCACCAGGGCGGCCCAGTCGTGCCGGGTCGCGTTGGCGACCGGTGGGGTGCCGGTGTCCCGGAAGAGCAGCGCGCCACCGTCGTACGAGCCGGTGTCCTGAAGGTTGAAGGTGCCGGCGTTCGGGGTCGTCCAGCCCCAGGGGTAGGCCGACATCAGCTCGGAGTGGGCGTCCAGCGCGACCGGCAGCGTGCGCGGCTGCGGTGAGGTGAGGGTGAGCCCGACGAGGGTGGCCCGGGTGCCGTCCGGGACGAAGTCGGTGCGCTGCACCGAGACCTGGTCGACCTTGGCGAAGTCGGTCCGCGTGTAGCCCCAGCCCGCTGTCGTCTGGGTGGCCGGCGCGCCGTCCGGGTCGCCAAGCCACTTGTCGGCCAGCCGGAGCCAGATGCCGTCGACGAGCTTGATCGGCGGCGTCCAGACCCCGCCCATCTCGCCGCGGATGTGCCAGCCGGCCGCCGGGTAGAGCGTGTCGGCCGTGCTCATCGCGTAGGCCCGGTCGCCGACCACCAGCGACCGCCGGTCGGCGAGCCGGCTGGTCTCGGTGAGCTCGGACCCCGGTACGGCGTTGATGCCCGCCGCCGTCACCGCCGTCACCGAAGACACCGACTCGCCGGCCGCCGCGCCGACCGTCGGGAGGGCCAGGGCGGCGGCCGTGGCACCGACGACCAGCAGTCGGACGGGCAGGGTGGCGCGGGACATGGGAGGCCTCCTCGAGAGTCTGTGACCCACATCACAGCACATAACCCCCTAAAACGGCCACTCGCCCCGATGCGCCGACGCCGAGAGGTCGAAGTGGACCGGCTAGGTGGCCCAAAAAGTCCCCCGCAACCGGTCCGCTTCGCTCGCTGGCGGATGCCGGGGAGGTCACAGCCCCAGCGCGGTCGTGATCACGTCGCCGAAGATGGCGTAGTCGGAGACGGCGTCCGGGTGCGGTCCCTTGTTGATCGGCGCAGTTGCTCGCCCAGCCCGGACCCGGCGTGCTCGATCTGCAACACCCCGAACGTGCTGAGGCTTCGCTTCATCGTGCGAGGTCGCACCGTGGTCATCAATCACGCCAGCTCGGACAACTGCTTCGTCAGCCGTGCGCTCGCGGCGGACCAGACGGCCACGACCCTGCGTCTGCTGCCGTCGCCGTAGCGCGCACCCGGTCAGGGCGCGGCCACGATCCCCTCACGCAGTGCGATCGCCACCGCCTCGAGCCTGCTGTGACCGCCGAGCTTGCGAATGATCGACTGGATGTGGTTGCGAGCGGTGAAGAACGAGATGACCAGGTTGTCGGCGATCCACGCCGTGTCGCGACCGTCGACCAGGAACGTGAGCACCTCGTGCTCGCGAGCCGTCAGGTCGACGGCCTTGCCTGACTGCGGGTAGACCAGCAGGGGCAGCAGCCGACGGAGGTCTTCGGCGCTGAACACCGTCTTGCCACTGGCGGCGCCCCGCACCGCGTCGAGGAGGGCCCCCGGACGCTGATCCTTGGCAACGACCCCCGCGCAGCCGCCTTCCAAGGCCCGCCGCAGGACGTTCTCGGTGTCCGATGAGGTGAGGAGCAGGACGCGGGTCCGGGGGCTCGAGCGCTTCAGAGCCGGGAGCAGGTCGGTGCCGAGCCCGTCCGGGAGCCGCTGGTCGAGCAGCAAGACATCCGGCTGGTGGCGGAGGACCTCGGCGACTCCCTGCGTACCGGTGCCAGCCACGGCAACGACGGCAACGTCGTAGGCGCAGTCCAGGATCGCGGCCACGCTCTCCGCGACGAGCAGGTGGTCGTCGACGACCACTACGGTGATGAGGCCGCTGCGGTTGCGGTGGCGGACATCGATCATCGGCTTCTCCCCGGTTTGGGCTGGAACGTTCATGTGGCTCCACTCGCGCTCACGCCCGACGGCCGGACGATGTGCTCCACCCGGTTGCGGCCGAGCTTCTTGGCTCGATACAGCGCCTCGTCTGCTTCCTGCACGACGTCGCTCATCGATCTCCCGTGGCCGGCTTCCAGGATCGCAACGCCGGCGCTGACGGTGATCACGCCCGGCGAATTGCCGGCGTGTGTGATCCCCAGCTCGCAGATATTGCTCCGCATTCGCTGGACTGCCCGGGTCGCATTGTCCAGCGACTGCTCCGGGAAGATGCACAGGAACTCCTCGCCCCCGTAGCGGTACACCGCGTCCCCGCTGCGGGCTCCACGGCCGAACTGTGCGGCAACAGCTTGCAGTGCCACGTCCCCGGCCTGGTGACCGTAGGTGTCGTTGTAGGACTTGAAGAGGTCGATATCGAACAGGGCCACGCAGTAGCTGTGCCCATAGCGGTTCACCCGTGCCTCCAGCAGGCCGAGATCCTCGTCGAGGGCCCGGCGATTCCCGAGACCGGTCAACGCGTCCCGCCGGGCGAGGTCGGCGAGCTTGCCGTTCAAGCCCTCCAGCTCGGACCGCTGGTCGCTGAGATGGTTGTGGAGGGAGGTGACTCTGGCGGCAGCGATCAGCCGAGCCTTGAGATCGGCCAGGTCAAGCGGCTTGACGAGGTAGTCGTCGGCACCTGCCACCATCCCCTCGACAATCTCGTCGATGGCGCCCTGGACACTGACCATGATGAAGTAGACGTATTGACCGGACACGTCAGCACGGATGTCACGACACAGCTGGAGCCCGGTGCGGCCGGGCATCAGCCAGTCGCTGATGACGACGTCGGGCCGGTCGGTGCAGAACGCCTCCCAGGCCTCAGCGCCGTCGGAGACCGCACGGCACTCGTGGCCGAGGCCCTGCAGGGCGACCTGGGTGATGAGGCGGGATATCGCGTCGTCGTCGGCGACCAGGAACTTCACGGCCGGGCCCTCAGGACACGCAGCGCGGCATGCACGCGGACGAGCTCCTGCTCGAGCAGCTGGATCAGCGCCCAGCCATGCCGCACGTCGCCAGCCGCGATGGCCCCGGAGTTCTCCGCGACCAGGTTGTCGCACAGTCGTGCGAGGTGAGTGGCACCGAGGTTGACACTCGCTGCACTCAGCCTGCGGGCGACGCGGGAGACCGCAACGGCATCCTCGCTTGCCATCGCCCGGCGCAGTGCGTCGATGTGCGTGACTGCGTCCGCCGCGAAGATCACGGTCAGCCTGCCAACGAGATCCTCACCTGCGGTTGCCCCGAGCCAGTCGAGACGGGCGACCATGTGAGGATCCAGAGCCGGTCGGGTCGACTCGTGCGCGTGGTCCAGGTACATCTGCCTGTCCGGTGGCGGTCCCGCCGGGTCGATCGCGATGCTCGGGAGTGAACCGTCCGGCACCCAGTGGGCGAGAAGCGCGGTCAGTCCTGAGGGGGTGAGGGGCTTGGCAACGAAGTCGTCCATCCCGGCGGCCATGCAGCGATCCTGGTTGGACCTCGCCGCCAGACCGGTCACGGCGATGATCGGCGTACGGCGGCGTACTCCTTCCAGGTGCCGGATCTGTGCCGTGGCCTGGTACCCGTCGAGGATGGGGATCTGACAGTCCATCAGGATGGCGCGGTACGGCTGGGTGCTCGCGGCCTTGACCGCCTCCGCTCCGTCCCCGACGACGTCCACGTGGAAACCGAGACTCTGGAGCATCGCCTCGGCCACCCGCTGGCTGACCAGGTTGTCCTCGGCCAGGAGAACTCTCCCGCCGATGTCCGTGCTCCGTTGCAAGACGCCGATCACGATGCGCCCCCGAGCTGCGGCATCACGAGTGACGTGTGCTCGGCCAACGCGGCGCGCAGCGACAGATAGTCCTGATCCACCACGTCCAGATCGAGCGCACCCACCGGAGTGCCCGCGGCGACCGAGCGCTCCAGCCGGCTGCATGAGGCCACGAACTGCCGCGCCCCGACCTGGCCGCTGCTGCCCTTGACCTTGTGCACGATCTGGCCGACAGCCACGGCATCGCCGGTCGCCACAGCCTGATGCAGCAGGAGAAGTTGCTGTTCGGTGTCTTGCACGAACAGCTCGATGACCTCGGACAGCAGGTCCTGGCCCACGGAGTCGCCGAGGCTGCGCAGCTCCTGCAAGGTGCCCACGTCGACGGTGATCTCGTGCAGCGGGGCTGTCATGACGTCCCGCCCGGCATGAGCTGACCGACCAGTGCCAGCAGGGCGTCCTTCTTGACTGGTTTGGCCAGGTAGTTGTCCATCCCCTCGGCCAGGCAGCGCTCGCGGTCTTCCCCACGCGCTCCGGCTGTCATCGCGATGATCGGGGTGTGCCGTCCCGACCCTTCGTGCGCCCGAATGGCCGCAGTCGCTTCGTAGCCGTTGAGCTCGGGCATCTGGCAGTCCATCAGGATGAGGTCGTACGAACGGGTAGCGACCGCTGCCACCGCCTCCGCGCCGTTGCAGACCGCGTCGACGCTGTAGCCCGCACCGGAGAGCATGGCCAAGGCCACCTTCTGGTTGATCACGTTGTCCTCGGCCAGCAGCAGCCGGCCCGCCCGTCCTTGGTCGGACGACGGGTGTCGCTGAACAAGGATCTCCTTGCCGGGACCCTGGACCTCCGAGAGCTGCAGTGCGGCCCGGACGTGCGTCCGGAGAACGTCTTCGTGGACCGGCTTGGTCAGTGTCGAGCACACGCCGGCCAGCTCGGCGTCCGCGGGATCGGGCTCCTGGCCCAGACCCGTCATGAGCACCAGCCGCGTCGGGATGGCGGGATCGGCACTGACCGTGGTCGCAAGGTCCATGCCGTCCATCCCAGGCATTGCGCGGTCGAGCAGGGCGAGAGCGAACGGTCGGCCGCC
>JAVEDA010000415.1 GCA_030841195.1 Actinomycetota bacterium
GCGGCGCGCCGTTCGCCGGGCTGCTGTACGCCGGGTTGGCGCTGACCTCGCGCGGGGTCCGCGTGATCGAGTTCAACGCGCGGTTCGGCGATCCGGAGACCCAGGTGGTGCTGGCCCGGCTGGGCACGCCGATCGCCGGCGTCCTGCACGCCGCTGCCACCGGCCGGCTGGCCGAGGTCGGCGCGCTGGAGTGGTCCGAGGGCGCGGCGGTCACGGTGGTCGTGGCCGCGGAGGGCTACCCCGAGGCGCCGGTGGCCGGGGGCGTAGTGCACGGGCTGGACCTGGCGGGCGAGGTCGACGGCGCGCACGTGCTGCACGCCGGGACAGCCGTCGGCGCGGACGGGAACGTGGTGGTCACCGGCGGCCGGGTGCTCTCGGTCGTCGGCACCGGCGCGACCGTCGCCGACGCCCGGCTGGCGGCCTACGCGGCGGTCGACCGGATCTCGCTGGCGGGCTCGCACCACCGCACCGACATCGCCGCGGCCGTCTGAGCCGAGCGGACAGGTCGATGAGCGAGCGCGAGGTCCTGACCTGGGACGGCTTCGGCACCGCGGGCCGTGAGCTCGCCCAGCAGGTTGCCGACGACGGCTTCCGGCCGGACCTCATCCTCACGATCGCTCGCGGCGGACTGATTCCGGCCGGTGCCCTCGGCTACGCGCTCGACGTGAAGAACCTGGTGGTGGTGAACGTCGAGTTCTACACCGGGGTCGACCAGCGCCTGGACGTGCCGGTGTTCCTGCCGCCCGTCCCGGCCGCAGTCGACCTTGCGGGGGCCCGGGTGCTGGTCGTCGACGACGTCGCCGACACGGGCGGGACGCTCCGGCTGGTCCGCGACTTCTGCGCCGACCACGTTGCCGAGGCACGCGCTGCCGTGCTCTACGAGAAGCCGCAGTCGGTCGTGAAGTGCGAGTACGTGTGGCGGCGCACTGACCGTTGGATCGACTTCCCCTGGTCCAGCCGGCCCCCGGTCACCGGCGGCCCCGGCGAGGGCTGAGCACTGCGGCTGGTGCGCGACAATGGCGCCGTGACCTCCGCCCCGCAGATCCCCAACGTGCTCGCCGCGCGATACGCGAGCGCGGAGCTGACCCGCATCTGGTCCCCGGAGCACAAGGTCGTGCTCGAGCGCCGGCTGTGGCTGGCGGTGCTGGTCGCCCAGCGGGACCTGGGCATCGACGTGCCCGACGGCGTGGTCGAGGCCTACGAGAAGGTCGTCGAGGACGTCGACCTCGACTCGATCCGGCGTCGCGAGGCCGTCACCCGGCACGACGTGAAGGCGCGGATCGAGGAGTTCTCGGCGCTGGCCGGGCACGAGCACATCCACAAGGGCATGACCAGCCGCGACCTGACCGAGAATGTCGAGCAGCTGCAGGTGCGCTCGTCGCTCGAGCTGGTGCGCAACCGCGCCGTCGCGGCCCTGGCCCGACTGGCTCGGCTCGCCACCGAGCACTCCGAGCTGGTGATGGCGGGGCGGTCGCACAACGTGGCCGCGCAGGCCACCACGCTCGGCAAGCGGTTCGCCTCGGCGGCGGAAGAGCTGCTCGTCGCGGTGGAACGGCTGGACGACCTGATCGAGCGCTACCCCCTGCGCGGCATCAAGGGTCCGGTGGGGACTGCCCAGGACCAGCTCGACCTGCTCGACGGCGACGCCGTGAAGCTGGCTCGCCTGGAGCAGGCCGTCGCCGAGCACCTGGGGTTCACCCGGGTCCTGACCAGCGTGGGCCAGATCTACCCGCGCTCGCTGGACCTGGACGCGGTCTCCGCGCTGGTACAGCTGGCGGCCGGACCGTCGTCGCTGGCCCACACGATCCGGCTGATGGCCGGCCAGGAGCTGGCCACCGAGGGCTTCCGGGCCGGCCAGGTCGGGTCCAGCGCGATGCCGCACAAGATGAACACCCGGTCATGCGAGCGGGTCAACGGGCTCGCGGTGGTCCTGCGCGGCTACCTGTCGATGGTCGGTGAGCTGGCCGGGGCGCAGTGGAACGAGGGCGACGTCTTCTGCTCCGTCGTACGCCGGGTGGCGCTGCCCGATGCGTTCTTCGCCGCGGACGGGCTGTTCGAGACCTTCCTCACCGTGCTGGACGACTTCGGCGCCTACCCGGCGGTTGTGGCGCGCGAGCTGGAGCGCTACCTGCCATTCCTCGCCACCACGAAGGTCCTGATGGCCGCGGTGCGCGCGGGTGTCGGCCGGGAACAGGCGCACGAGGCCATCAAGGAGCACGCGGTGGCCGTGGCGCTGGCGATGCGCGAGCAGGGCGCTGCTGACAACGACCTGTTCGACCGGCTCGCGGCGGACCCCCGGCTCGGACTGTCCCGGGCCGACCTCGACGCCCTGGTCGCCGACCCGACGTCGTTCACCGGGGCCGCAGAGGCCCAGGTCGCGGCGGTGGTGGCTCGGGTCGAGGCCGTCGTCGCCCGTCACCCCGACGCCGCGGCGTACACCCCCGCCCCGATCCTCTAGCCCCGCACTCCCTCAAGTCACCAAAGGGGCATGATCGACGCGGGGTTGATCATGTCGGCGGCACCAGGCCCTCCGTTCCCATGGCCCGAAGAACTCGCTTACCGATGTCGTGGAGCTGGCGCACCTGACCCCTGGTGAGCTGGTCGAAGATCAACCGACGTACCTCCGCAACGTGGCCCGGGGCCGGGTCGACGACCTTCTCCCAGCCCGCGTCGGTGAGCACGGCCAGCGTGGAGCGGCCGTCGGTGGGGTCCGGCTGGCGGCAGACCCAGCCGCGCTTGTCGAGCCGGTCGACCACTCGGGACAGTCGCGTCAGTGAGCCGCTGGCCAACGCCGCCAGCCTGGTCATCCGCAGCGTGCGGTCCGGCTCCATCGAGAGCATGGCCAGCACCTGGTACTCGAAGTGGCTGATCCCCGCGTCGCGTTGCAGCTGGGCGTCCAACGCGGCGGGCAGAGCGACCAGCACCCCCGCCAGGGCCACCCAGGCGTGCGCTTCCTCCTGGTCGAGCCAGCCCGGCTCGTCGGAGCCCGCAGGTGTTCCAGCGTCACGTCGCACGATCATCGACCCTACTGGTCATTAACTTGACACGGCAAGTAATAAGGGTGAGAGTTCACTTGCCGAGTCAAGCAATCGGCCGACTCTTATGAGAGAAGATCGTCATGCGTGCACTTCATGTCCCGGCCGCCGGTGAGGCGCCGCAGCTGTCCGACCTGCCGGTCCCGGAGGTGACCGACGGCACCGTCCTGATCAGGGTGAAGGCTGCCGGTCTGAACGCCTTCGACAATGCCGTCGCC
>JAVEDA010000444.1 GCA_030841195.1 Actinomycetota bacterium
CCCCCGCACCCGTGGTGGGACTGTCGCCGATCGTCGGCGGCGCACCTGTGCGCGGCATGGCCGACCGGGTGCTCGCCGCGATCGGCGTCGAGACCTCGGCCGCTGCGGTCGCGCTGCACTACGGCGCCCGCGGCGACGGCGGGCTGCTGGACGGGTGGCTGGTCGACAGCAGCGACGCCGCCGCGGTCGAGGCGGTCGAGGCTGCCGGCATCACCTGCCGGGCGGTGCCGCTGCTGATGCCCGACGTGCCGACGGCGGCGGCCATGGCCCGATCGGCACTGGCGCTGGCCGCGGAGCTGCGGGCGGGCCGCGAGTGAGCGGCTCGATGCTCGTCTGGGCCCCGGACGGGGTGCCCGAGGTCGCTGCTGGCGACGACCTGGCGGCGCTGCTCGTCGCCGCCCTCGCCGCCGAGGACTTCGCGCTCGCCGACGGTGACGTCGTGGTGGTGACCTCGAAGGTCGTCTCGAAGGCCGAGGGCCGGGCCGTGCGCGTCGACCGTGAGGAGGCGATCACGTCGGAGACCGTCCGGCTGGTCGCCCGGCGCGGCAGCACCCGGATCGTCGAGACGCGGCACGGGCTGGTGCTCGCCGCGGCAGGCGTCGACGCCACCGGCACCGAGCCCGGCACCGTGCTGCTGCTACCAGTCGACCCGGACGCCTCGGCCCGGGCCCTACGGTCCCGGCTGCTCGAGCTGGCCGGCGTCGACGTCGCCGTCGTCGTCACCGACACGATGGGCCGGGCCTGGCGCACCGGGCAGACCGACCAGGCCATCGGTCTCGCCGGACTCACGCCGCTGGACGACCTGCGCGGCCGCGACGACGGGCACGGCAACGTGCTCGAGGTGACCGTCGCCGCGGTGGCCGACGAGGTGGCGTCGGCGGCCGACCTGGTCAAGGGCAAGCTCGGCCTGCGGCCGTTCGCGGTCGTCCGCGGGCTGGCCGCACGCACCACCCGCGAGGACGGGCCGGGCGCCGCGGCTCTCGTACGCCCGGCCGAGGAGGACATGTTCCGGCTCGGTACCCGCGACGTGGTCGCCGCCCGGCGTACCGTCCGCGCCTTCGCCGACGAGCCGGTCGACCCGGCCGCGCTGCACCGTGCAGTGGCCGCCGCCGTCACCGCCCCCGCGCCGCACCACACCACACCGTGGCGGTTCGTCGTCGTCGACCACCCGGACGTACGCCGGTCGCTGCTGGACGCGATGCTCGCCGCGTGGGTGGCCGACCTGCGCCGGGACGGGTTCACCGACGAGCAGGTGGCCCGGCGGACCCGGCGCGGCGACGTGCTGCGCGGCGTGCCGACGCTGGTCGTGCCGTGCCTGGTGCGCGACGGGATGCACCCCTACCCGGACGAGCGGCGGTCGGCCGCGGAACGCGAGATGTTCCTCGTGGCGATGGGTGCCGGGGTCGAGAACCTGTTGGTGGCATTGGCCGTCGAGGGCCTCGGCTCGGCCTGGGTGAGCAGCACGATGTTCTGCCGGGACGTCGTGGTCGACGCTCTCGACCTGCCCGCGGGCTGGGAGCCGATGGGTGCCGTGGCAGTCGGTCACCCGGCCGCCGCGGCACCGGAGCGGCCGCCGCGCGACCCGGACGACTTCCTGCTCTGGCGCTAGTCGCGGGCAACTGGTGTCGGGGTCACTCGGCCCGAGGCTGCCGCCCGAAGCGGCGAACCTCCTGTGGCCAGCCGCATCCCTCCGCGAGCTTGCCCGCCCACATCTTGGCGGCCTCGTCATCGGCCACGTCCACCACAGCGAACCCGCCCAGGAACTCCTTGGTCTCGACGTAGGGTCCGTCGGTGATCACCAAGGTGCCACCGGTGGCGTCGGCGCTGTAGACCGGGCCGTCCTCCTCCAGCCCCCCGGCGAAGACGTACACCCCGGCAGCCTTCATCTCGGCCACAACCGCCATCGCGAGTGGTCCGCGCCCGCGGAACCACTCCTCGGTGTGATCGCCGACCCACTGCTGGTTGAAGTAGATGAGGTACTCGGTCACGACCGCTCCTTCTCCTCTGGCGGACCCAGTGGTCCGCGTCTACCTACCCCACGAACGGCGACAGGCGAATCCGACAGGTCAGATGGCGCGGTAGTCGCGTCCGGCGTAGCGCGGGCCGCGCCGTGGCGGGTGCAGCCCGGACAGCTCGATCATCCGCACCGCGCGGTAGCGGTGCCCCTGGTAGGGCTCCAGCAGCTCGAGCATGCCGTCGTCGTCGACCTTCTCTCCCACCAGCGCCCAGCCGACGAGCCCGGCCAGGTGGAAGTCTCCGACCGACACGGCGTCGGCGTCGCCGAGCGCCCGCTGGCCGATCTCGGCCGCGGTCCAGACCCCGATGCCCGGCAGGGTCCGCAGCGCTGCTGTCGCCTCCGCCGTGCTGCGCGCGACCAGCGCCTCCAGCCGACCGGCCCGGCCGGCGGCGGTCACCGCAGCCCGGGACCGGGACTGGTCGACCCCGGCCCGGTGCCAGTCCCAGGACGGCACCCGGGCCCAGGTCGCGGCGTCCGGCGCGACCCGCAGGCCGTCCGGGACCAGCCCCACGGGGCCTGGTGCCGGCTCGCCGTAGCGCCGGACCAGCCAGCGCCAGGCGCTCCACGCCTCGTGGCCGGTCACCTTCT